>JAQBFJ010000069.1:0-24681 GCA_032123435.1 Verrucomicrobiota bacterium | reverse complement strand
GGGGATGCCGTTGTATGGATATGAATTTACAGTAAGAGCTCTTGACTGCATATATACTGCAGTCATAGTTGTATCGGTATTTAGGGTTAAATTTACTGTGTTATTAAAGCTGTAGATAATGCTGTTTCTAAGCCAGCGGACAAAAACATTATTTCCAAGCGCGGTGTTTGGTGCTGATAATAATATACTGGATCCGGACTGGTATATTCTTGTGAAAGCGGTAAATCCGTCGTCACTTCTGGTCAAATCCTGTGGTTCGATATTGATATAGACGCCGCTATCAGGGTTTAATGAGGACACGGTTAATATTCTTATTGGGGTGGGTGGCGGGGTAGGTGGTACATAATATGGTGGAAATCCTCCTCCTTCCTCTTTTTCTTCCTCTTCGCCTGTCTCCTTCTCTTCTTCTGGTGTTTCTTTGTATACAATGCCACCGATGCCGCCGGTTGTTTCCGGTTCCGTTATTTCTTCTGCTGTGCGGTAGTAATCTTCGGGTGTTGTTGGAAGGGCGCCTGTGTCTTCTTTTTCATCCAGATCCAAGGCTGCTTCTTCCTCGCTTATTTCTTCGGTGATTTTATCTTTGGGTTCCATGAAGAAGCTATAGAGTATATGAATGAACATTTTCTGGTCCGGCATATATGTTGTCAATGGGCGGAATCCGGTAATATGGCTGGCGATATGTGGCTGTACTATCTGGCCCTGGCATACAGGTCTTGGTTCGTTTGCGAAGGAGCCTCCGCATAGTCCTCTGCTGTCAACCAGTCCTTTCCTGCCGTGGTCGTTTACCCATTCTGCGGCATTGCCTGTCAGGTCGAAAACGCCGTAGTAGTTATCGTTACCTCGGGTCAGCAATTGCATGCCGAGGAAGTTATTGCCTTCGAAGTAGCCTATGGGCATGGTATCGTTAATGGGTCTTGCGATGGTGCTCAGTGTATTCGCGTCAATACCTTCGAAAGTGTTTCTTCCGTATCCGAATGTTTTGTTTGTGTTGGCGTGCCATGAACTTACTTTTAGCCATTCATTAAAGGTATTTGTTGTTGTCAAAGTAGCTACAGTATTGATCATAGGGAGACGGAAGCCTTTAAGAGAGAGCCATAAAGCACGTTCTGCTTCGCCGAATAATCCGGCAGACCAGTTTGTGGCGCTTACGGGCGCCCAGTCTTCAGGTTTTGGACCTTCGGTGTAGCAGCATTCGGCCAGACCCCGGCCTGATTGTATAGTGAGCCAGTTGCAATACTTTATGGCGCCATACCATGATACTCCGGTTATGGGGTGTTTTGCGAAGAGGGTGTTTCCTTTTTTGTCGCGCTGGTGATCATAGCGGGAGCCTTCTGGTTTATTAGGTCTGTAGATCAGGCGGCTGCTTGCTGCATCGAAGAGTTTATGAGAGAGATTTTTCATTCTCGGATCAAACCAGACGTTACCGACTTTGTCGAAAAACATATTAGCGCCTTTGGGGCTTTTGCTGTTGGCCTGGGCGTCGTTAAGGAATCGCAAGAATTGTTCTGTAGTGGCTTCGAACTTAGAGTAGTAGAAATCATAAGGCGGGCCGCCGGGCTGGTCGCCGCCTGGTATGATAACTATGGGTGTATCGTTAAGCTTTTCTTTCTTTTTCAGCATTTCACTGATGCTGAGATTAATATAGTTCTGGCGGTCGATAATGTATCTTCCGTCGATTTCACGTCTGGTTTTCTTTTCCTGCAGGAAGACAACAGGTGTTTTCTGTATGATTTCTCCGTTATCGAATGACAATATGATATTGCCATCATGGCCCATGGCGATATTTCCGGTGCTTTCGATCTTTAATTTAATCCGGTCAAGGTCGGCCGACGGCTGTAAAATAAAGATATATTCAAATTGGTATTCATCGCCGTAGCATGCCAGATCGACGCCTGGATATATATTGCGGTACCAGCCGCGGGCGTGTTTATGGAAACCGTAGAGTCTTAAGTGTTCTTCATCTTCTTTTAAAAAAAGGCTTTTAACGGGAATATCCGATAGAGACATTGATTTAACTGCCGGGCTGGTGTTGAGCAAATTTACCTGTACGGCATGCTGGGGTGCGTTTGTGGCGTGTGCGACTGATGTCAGGATGGCTACAATGGAAGCAAGGATTGTCAGGAAAGGTTTATTCACTTTGCCTTATCCGAAGGAAGTGCTGTGGTAGTCCGTGTTTTCGGTATGAGGGTGAATTGAACCTTGTTGGGTGTTTGCTGTATGTCGTAACGTGCCGGGGAAAGATGAGAAGTGTCTTCGATCAGTTTCCGTATGTCGTCCTGATCAATTGTGCTTTCTTTTACGCCGATTCCCTTGATTACGGATACAACATGTTGGGGTTCTTTTATATCGATGATCGTTTTGACGGTTGGGTTTATGGGAAGATCTTCACCTGTCAGGGCGTTGATCATTTGGCTTCCATCAGACGTTGTTTCGATTCTTACTGTGTTTCCTTCGGACAGTTCTATGACGTATATATCATCCTGCGCAAAGGTGCTTTTAAAAGCCAGATCGCAGCCCCTTATGCCTATGGATGCCATTTTTGTTCTAACAGTGAATCTTTCCGGGTTGATTCGCACGATAGCGCCGGTTATCACGCGGCATGTTCCTTTCAGGAAGCGCATCAGGAATTTAGCGTCATCTTTCTGCGTTGGGTTGTAAATGTATTCATCAAGGATAGTGACTGTGTTTTCTCCCATGAAAATAGTTGATTCATCGTCGAATTGTATTCGAAGGCGGGAGTTCTGTTCCGTTTCGATTTTTTCGTCAAGGAAGATTCGTGCCTTTTCTGACAGTTGTCGGCTTTTTCCGTCTTTGCTTATTGCGGACGCTTTGCCGCGAATGATCGTTATGGTTCCTATTCCTGGTTGTTTTTGTTCTGCGGCAGAGGCAATGAGATTTGGTGAAGCTTCATCTACGGTTATTGGCGACTGTGGTTGTTTTTGTTCCTTGGCGGCTGGCTGAGGCCTGGCAGGTGTTTTAATTTCTATTTCAGCTATTGTTTCAGGTGTTGTTGGAGCGGGTTGTTCAGGCATAACACCTGTTTGCGGGGATTTATCGGAGATAGACATATTGAACAGGGAATTAGTGAGCCATGCGGCGACTCCTATTAAAAGCACTGTGGCCGTGATTATACCGGCAAAGACAAATTTAGCTTTCATCTCATAATTATCTCAATTTCCGGGGTAAATTGTCAAGAAATGAAAAGAAAATGGTGCAATATTCATTTTTTCATAAATAATACAATTTTCAGGCGAGGATGGGGAAAACCGTATAGATATGGTGTGTTTTGCGGGGTGAGCAAGGGATGGAGAGGGGGGGCATGAGCATCTCAGGGCTATTCGACATTGTGTTTTGTTCAAAGTCTACGTATGTTAATAAGCGTTTTTATTGGAGGCAGATATGTCCAGTACGATTGGTAAAATATTTTCGGTTACGACTTTTGGTGAATCTCATGGGTCGTGTATAGGTGCGGTTATTGAAGGGTGTCCTTCTGGTCTTGAGATTGGTGAGCAGAACATTGAGCTACAGTTAGCGAGGCGCAGGCCTGGGCAAGGCAGTTTATGTTCGACGCGGAATGAGCCTGATAATGTCCGTATTGTATCTGGTGTGGAAGCAGGTTTAACGCTTGGATCGCCTATTGCGCTTATTATTGACAACAAAGACAAGCGTACCGCCGATTATGTTGATTTTGCCAACATACCGAGGCCGTCTCATGCTGATTTTGCTTATAGGTCCCGGTATGGTATTTCATCCGCAAGCGGCGGTGGCAGAGCCAGTGCCCGTGAGACTGCGGCGCGTGTTGCTGGTGGGGCCGTGGCTGAGAAATATCTTCAAGACCGGCATGGTGTTGATATTGTGGCGTGGGTCAGTGCGGTTAGTAATGTAGAGAGCGCGGATATTTCGGTTGATACTGTAACGCGGGCAGATGTTGATGCCAGTGAGGTGCGTTGTCCGGATTTATCCAGCGCTAAGGCAATGGCCGCTATGATCAGCGGGGTTGCTGAGGCGGGTGATTCTGTAGGCGGCGTTATTACGTGTGTCTGCAGAAATGTGCCGGCCGGCTGGGGCGAGCCCGTTTTTGACAAAGTTGATGCTATGTTGGCATCTGCCGTGTTGTCTATTCCGGCCTGCAAAGGGTTTGAGATAGGTTCAGGTTTTTCAGGCACATGTATGCGTGGTTCGGAACATAACGACATGTTTGTCATGAAAGGGAGCAGGTTGGGAACTGGGACCAACCGGAGCGGCGGTGTGCAGGGCGGCATAACAAATGGTGAACCTGTTATATTTCGGGCGGCGTTTAAGCCTGTGGCGAGCATAAGACTGCCTCAGCATACGGTTGATTATGATGGAAAATCTGTTGTCCTTGAGATTAAAGGGCGGCATGATCCCTGTGTTTTGCCTCGGGCTGTGCCGGTTGTTGAAGCCATGGCGGCCATTGTATTGGCGGACATGGCGCGGCGCAGAGGATGAAGATTCCAGGCACATTTGAACTGCTTTCCGTTGATCCCGATTCTTGTGCGCGTCGGGGGCGTTTATGGACTATTCATGGTTCTGTAGAGACGCCTGTTTTCATGCCTGTTGGCACCAAAGGTGCTGTGAAGACCATGTCTCCGGCCGAATTGAAAGGGCTGGGTGTACAGATTGTACTTGGCAACACATATCATCTTCATATAAGGCCAGGGATTGATGTCATAGAGAAAGCAGGCGGCTTGCATAGATTCATGGGGTGGGACGGTCCGATTTTGACGGACAGCGGCGGTTATCAGGTTTTCAGTTTAGTGAATCTGAGAAAGATTCGGGAAGATGGAGTTGAATTTAATTCTCACGTTGACGGCAAACGTTTTTTTCTGGGGCCTGCGGAAGCGATAGACATTCAAAGGAAACTGGGGTCGGATATAATCATGGCGTTTGATGAATGTGCGCCGTATCCATGTGATCGTGATTACGCTTGTCAAGCGGTCAAAAGGACCTTAACATGGGCCCCTTTATGTGCTGAGCAGGCTCGTGCTGAGGGGCAATTATTGTTTGGCATTGTCCAAGGCGGGGAATATGCTGATTTACGCGCACGTTGTGCGCGTGAACTTGTTTCAATAGGATTTGATGGTTTTGCCATTGGTGGCGTAAGCGTTGGTGAACCTGAGCAGATTCTTGTTAAAGGAGTGGAAGACAGTTTGACTGAACTGCCGCATGAGAAGCCGAGATACCTGATGGGTGTTGGCAAGATCAGTCAAATAATAGAATTTGTGGCACGTGGTGTGGACATGTTTGATTGTGTGATGCCTACCAGGTTTGCCCGTAACGGCACTGCTTTTACGCGGCAGGGCCGTTATCCGGTAAAGGCGGGTGAGTACAGGTATGACACGCGTCCAATTGAGGAAGGGTGTGGTTGTTACGCATGCGGGAATTTTTCGCGTGCGTACATTCGGCATTTACTTAATGTTAAGGAAATACTTGGTGTAAGGCTTCTGACAACGCATAATATTTACAGGTATATGGAATTCATGCGTGAGATCAGGTATGCGGTTGAACATGGTGTCTTAAGTGAGTTGCGTTCGAAATACGCGATTCTTGGGAAAGAAGACATTTTAACTGAATAACATTAATGAGAGGGAGGAAGAATGAATAATTTATTCCATTCACTGGCACTGGCGGCTCCGGCGCAGGGCGCTGGCGCGACTGGTGGGGCTGGTTCAATGCTGGTTACGATGGGCATATTGTTTGCTGTTTTCTATTTTATGCTCATTCGCCCCCAACAGCGAAAGGAAAAGGCGCGCAGGCAAATGGTCGAGAGCGTTAAGACGGGGGAGCGGGTGATATTTTGTGGCGGAATGCTGGGCGTGGTAACGAATACCAAGGAAAATATGCTTGTTGTTAAAGTCGCGGACAATGTTAAAGTTGAAATATTGCGCAGTGCAGTTATAAAAGTGTTGGAAAAAGATGAAAAAATCGGCAATGAAGACATCAAATAGAATGATTCTGTATTTGGTGTATATTATGCTCATTGAATGTTATGTTGTAGTGTAAGTTGTTGGATTTTGTGCTGGTGATACAATACAGGTTGATTCTAAGAGGGTTGTAAAATGGATACAGACAAGAATGCTGTTTGGAAATGGTTGATACTGATAGTTCTGTTGGCAGCTTCCCTTTCAAGGGTTGTGCCACTCAAAGATAAAGAGGGACGTGATCGGATAAGGCTGGCATTGGACCTTAAAGGCGGTACCAGGTTTACGGTTGAAATTGATGAAGGTAAGGTTCGGGAGGAAATAAAGGCGCGTTATAAGACCATTACGGAAGAAGATCTTAATGTAGAAATGAAGGACGCACTTTCCGATGCTCCGGAACGGGCGCTCGAGGTTATTCGAAACCGAATAGATTCGTTGGGAATCAATGAGCCGATCATATATCTGGAGCAGAACAAAAGGATTGTTATTCAGCTTCCTGGGATTGATGAGCGGGCTCGCAATGAAGCAAAGAAGGTTATAGAAAGTGTTGCTTTTCTCGAATTTCGCATGGTGCATGAAGACAATGAAGGATTAGTCGGGAAACTTCTTGAAAAAAGGGCGGCTCCAAGCGGGTATCGCACATATCCGCTCGATAACACTCTGTACTATAAGCGTGATCGTTCCACGGTGCCGGACGGCGCTATGGATGCTGCGTTTTATGAGCAATTGAGCAAGTTCAGCATACCGGACGCCGAATATGAATTCATATTGATGAAAGAAGAGATCAATAGCGAGATCGTGTATGTTCCGTTCTTTGTGAAGCGTCGTGCAGAAATGAAGGGTGATTTACTGAAGAATGCGCATGTTGGTTTTGATTCTTTTAATCGGCCTTTAGTGAGTCTCGAATTTGACGGAAAGGGGGCAAAGGCATTCAGTCGTGTGACGTCAGAGTATGCACCGGGCGGCACGATGAATCCTGATCCAAGGAAGAGGCGTTTGCTTGCCGTTGTTCTTGACGGTACTATTTATTCTGCGCCGTGGATCAAGGAACCGATTTACAGCGGCAAAGCGGAGATTAACGGCAGTTTTTCCACTGCTGACGCCTTATTGCTTGCCAATGTTTTGAGGGCTGGTTCGTTACCTGCGCCCGTAAAGATAGTGGAGGCCTTGTTTGTGGATCCGAGTCTGGGTGTGGACTCGATCAGGAACGGAATAAAGGCTGTTGTTTATGGCGGGATTGGGGTTCTGATCTTCATGATGTCGTATTATATGGTATGTGGAGTTGTTGCCAATCTGGCACTGGTTTTCAACATCTTACTGCTCCCACTCGGCATGATCATTGCGGCCGGTTTCATGTCGCTTGGCATTAAAGATGCCGGGAGCGCCGGGCCGATTCAGCTTCCGGTGTTGTCTCTTCCGGGTCTTGCCGGGATTGTTCTTACTGTGGGCATGGCGGTTGACGCCTGTGTTCTTATTTTTGAACGTATGAGAGAGGAGCTCAATTCAGGTAAGCGGTTATGGCCTGCTATTATGATGGGATATGACAAAGCTTTTTCTGCTATCCTGGATTCAAATCTTACGACCTTGCTTACAGGCATGATATTATTCAGGTTCGGGTCCGGGCCGATTCGCGGATTTGCGGTTACGCTTTGTGCCGGAATAATTGTCAGCATGTTCACAGCACTTGTGGTTACCAAGCTTATGTTTGGAATTATAGCGTCGAAAACCAAACTTCAAACATTGAAAATGCTGTCTATTATCAAGCCGACTTCGTTTGATTTTATCAAGCTCAGAAAAGTAGCGGCTCTATTTTCTGTTGTTGCAATCGTGGCATCATGTGGTTTTGCAGTTGTAAAAGGAGTGAGAAATCCATCATCAGTTCTTGGAGTGGACTTTACCGGCGGGTCAGTGATGACGTTTTCCTTCAAGGACAAGGTTGATGTGGAGCAGATCAGGTCTATGCTTACGGATGCCGGGATAAGGGAAGCCTTCATTCAGTATCAGGGTGACATGAAGAACCTGGGGAAGGACAGATATCTTGAGATTAAAGTTGCTTCCAGTTCTCCTGGGGAGAGAATGTTGTCGGAAATTATTGTGGACGCGCTGAATGCTGATCATGCTGGATCAATGTTCAAGCTGATACAGGAGGGTGATGTTGGAGCGCAGGTTGGAGCGGAATTAAAGAAGGACGCGATAATATCAATAGTTCTGGCCTTGTTGGGTATGATAATTTATCTATCCTGGCGGTTTGAGTTCGGGTTTGCCGCGGGAGCGATAGTTGCTTTAATTCACGACGTTCTCTTTACTGTAGGTGTTTTCATTCTATTCAGTCGTCAGATAAGTCTTCCTGTTATAGCCGCGTTGTTGACGGTTGTCGGTTATTCGGTGAATGATACGATAGTTATTTTCGACAGGATTAGAGAGGATCTGCGGGTGGAACGAGGTAAAACGTTCAAGGATATTTGCAATTTAAGCATAAACCAGACCTTGAGCAGAACATTGCTTACGACTTTTACCACGCTGATAACGGTTGTTATGCTTTTAGTTTTTGGTGGAGGTGCCATTTATGATTTTGCTCTGGTCTTGTGCATAGGCATGATTGTAGGCGTATATTCGACTATGTTCATTGCCACGCCTATGGTTTTATCGTGGCATCGCGGCAGAACGCCGACTTTCGCGATCAAAAGGAAATAGGTTTAATGGTAAGACCGGCAGGAGAAGATGGATCGGGATTGTCCGGAGCCCGGCGTCAATTTCGATGGCAGGCGGTTGAGTTTGATACTGTTCTTGCGGAGAAGATCGCGTGTCAGGTGAACCTGCCGTATGCTGTAGCGGCGTTGCTTGTCGGGCGCGGTGTGTGTGAGTCTTCAGATGTTGAACAGTTTCTCAATCCGCGTCTCAGCAATCTTTCTGATCCCTTTCTGATGCCCGGTATGCTGGATGCCGTTGAGCGTATCTGGAATGCTGTTCGACGCGGCGAAATGATCGTGGTTTATGGCGATTATGACGCGGACGGGGTTACGAGTACCGCTCTGCTTGTTTCTGTTTTGGCGGAGATGAAGGCGAGGGTCGTTTCTTTTCTTCCCAATCGTTTCAATGATGGGTACGGGTTCAGTGTTAATGCTTTGCGGCGCTGTCTTGATATTCACAAGCCGGATCTTATTATTACGGTTGATTGCGGGACATGTTCGGCTGATGCGGTGGAGTTTGCGCGAAAGGCGGGGGTTGATGTTGTTATTACGGATCATCATGAGCTGACAGGATTGCCTGCGCCGGCTGTTGCGGTAGTGAATCCGCGGCTGGGCGGAAACGGCATGAGTAACGTTAATCTTGCCGGAGTTGGCGTGGCATTTAAACTCTGTCATGGTTTGATAAAGTATGTGTTTCGAGGGGGTGCGGAAGGTTTGTCCGGGCGAGATGCAGACGCGGCAGGTGATGGTTCAGAATTAATAGCAGGCATTGATCTTCGTAAATGGCTGGGGCTTGTGGCGATTGGAACGGTTGCTGATGTTGTTGATATTACAGGTGAAAACAGAATATTGGTATTTCACGGTTTAAACCGTCTCAACATGACATATGGTGGTGAGTTGGGGAGGAATTATTCAGAAACAGGTCTGCTGGCATTGAGCAAGGCGGCCGGCATAATGTCGTTGGATTGTTACGGCATAGGGTTTGTTATAGGGCCGAGACTGAACGCGGCCGGCCGGCTGGGTCATCCTGACTTGGCGCTGGAGATTCTTCTGGCAGATGATCCGGATCGGGCAGGAGAGATTGCTCTTGAGTTAGAACGTATGAACGATGGTAGGAAGCGGATACAAGACAAAATCATAAAAGAAGCGATCAGTGAAATAGAATCACTTATTGATGATGGATTGTCCGGTCTTATAACATGTGGTCAAGGTTGGCATATAGGTATAATTGGGATTGTGGCGTCAAGATTGTGTTCCCGGTTCAGGCGTCCTGTTGTTGTCATATCGTTTGATGAGGATGGTGTCGGTCGCGGTTCCTGCAGGAGTATTCCTGATGTTGACATTATGGAAGTTCTTCGGCAGTGTTCGGATCTTCTTGTTTCGTCCGGGGGGCACATGATGGCTGCTGGTTTGGTTATAAAGAAGGGGCTACTGGATAGATTCCGAAAGCGTTTTAATGAAATCTGTGCAGGAAGGCTTGCTGGTAAGGATCTGGAAGTACGTCGTTGTGATGCATGGCTTAACCATCTCGGTGAAATTGACGAGAGGTTCATTCAGGCGGTGAATAGTTTGAAACCGTTTGGCGTGGGCAATCCGACTCCTGTTTGGGGGCTTAGGAATGTGCGTTTAACGGGTCAGCCCCGAAAAGTGGGCAGAAACCATATCAAAATGAAAGTTATTAGCGGGGCGGACCAAATGGAGGCGATAGCGTTTGATATGGCGGATCAGGCTCTTCCTGAAGGCAAAATGGATTTATTATTTCAGGTTCAGGAAAACACCTACAAGGGGAGAACGTCATTGCAGTTAAATGTGAAAGATTTTCGAGCTTCTATGGGATAAACCATACAAGACGAGAAAAAGAACATTTTCAAGAAAACTATGTATATTTTTACTTGCGCTTTGTAACATTATAATTATAGGCTTTTGATCAGAGGAGATAATAATGGCAAGAATGTGTGAAATATGTGGAAAAGGGGTTCGTTCCGGAAATAAGATTATACGTCGCGGCATGGCTAAGAAGAAAGGCGGCATAGGTCTTCATATTACCGGTGTCACGAAGCGTTGTTTTCGGCCCAATCTTCAGAAGATTCGTGTTGTGTCTGGGGGCGAAGCGAGTAGGATGATGGTTTGCGCGGCATGCATCAAATCAGGCAAAGTGGTTAAAGCATAGAGCGATGATTTTATTGGTGTTGTTTGGTTAGGCTTTGATTAAACGGCAGGGGATTGATGACAGACGATGCTAAACAAGACGAGGCTAAACAGGCAGGCGAGATAAAGGAAACTGACATTGTTTTCGATTGTCCGCATTGCGGTAAAAGTCTGGCAATAGATTATCGTGGTGCTGGTCTTACCATTCCGTGTACTGATTGCGGCAATGATGTTGAGGTCCCTATTCCTGAAGGGATGGAAATAGGTGATATAGACAGTAGCGATGAGGAGCAGGAGCAGCGTATTGTCAATCTTCGCCGGTCGTTGTCGGCGGCTGAATTTCGAATCAAGCAGCTTGAATCTGAACTGATAGAGATGGATAGCAGGCGTGAGAGTCTCGAGAATATTCGGACAAAGAACATGTATCGCTTTGGCACTGTTCTTGAGAAGGTTGGGGTTGTTGAAAAAGCAATGAAGCAAATTGTGGACGCGCTTGATAAGATTTCCGAAGTGTGCAAAGAAGAAAAGTAGGAAAAGTTCTCAGGCATTCAGGGCTTGTGCTGTTTTTTGATCTATTACTTCCCTGGAATAGTGTTCAAGCACGTATTTTCTTCCCGCGCTGGCGAGATTGTTACGCAATTCCTGGTTATCCATAAGCATAATCAGTTCTTCTTCAAATTCGGGATATGTGTTAAACCATAATCCGCCGCCACTTTTTTCACATTGGTATGGCAGAACGCGGCCCTTTCCATGAACGATAGCGGGGGTTCCGGCCAGCCAGGCTTCAAGTATGACTATGCCGAGACTTTCGTTTACTGAGGGATGGCAGAATGCTATTGCGCCTGCCATTGCATGCCTTTTTTCTTCTTCGGACACAAACCCGATATCGAGGACGTGTGCGGATAGTTCGGCCGGAATATCGACAGCACCTTTGCCAGTGAGCATAAGTTTAATATCGCGGTGTGTTCGACTTCTGAATGCTTTCATATAATCTATAAGCAGTGGCGTGCCTTTCAGAGGCTCACGGCGTCCCGAGTAGATCACGTAAGGCGCGGCAGACTGATATCTATTTCCGGACTGTGCTGTGCTGATTGTAAGATCATCAAGTCCCATGCCGACAACAAAGGTTTTGCACGATTCCATGTTGAATAATTCCTGGGCGAGTTCATGTTCGGGGACGGTATTGAACATAATGCCGTATACGTTATGAAACATTTCACGAAACGCTTTAAGCCGTGCGAAAGGTTCATCGTGCAGGCACGGTACAAGCATTGTTTTGGAAGGACAGATTGCGGCTGCAAAATATATAAGACCAAACAGGTATGGGCCCATAACTATTTTATCGTATTCGGCCTGATGCTTGCGAAGGTGATCAATAAGTTCAGAGCTGTTAACGTTATTAGTGAGCCATACATTTTCTTCTTCTTCCGAAACTGTGGCGCCGCGGCTTATGGCCTCTTGTGTCCGCAGAAAGGCGTTGATGTTTCTGTTCTCGTTTACGGGGAAGAATCTTATTTCAATATTATTTATAGTACTTGTGCCTGGTGGAATTTCGTTCTTCCATGTGAAGTGGTCTCTGGCACAGGTTGTCAGGAAAGTTACCTTGCGCCCCATGGCTGCGGTGCGTATGGCCATGTCCTTGAGGAGGGTCTCGGCGCCTCCAACAGTGGAGCCTTCGGCGAATCGGGGGCATACGAAAGCGATATGATTGTTTAATGTCATATTGAACGGTTTTATGAGATCATGCCTGTTTGGGGTCAGTTTGTTCGCAGATGTTCTTCTGGAATTGTTTAGACCGGTCTTTTCTGCGGGCAGAGCATTAGTTCTCTATTATGAACCTTTCTTTTCGAGCTCGGTAATTTTATGTTCCAGTTCTTTTAATTTTTCACGGTAGCGGCTATCGATGCTTTCTACTGCGGAAAGCAGGAGGCCGTTAATTTGATTCTGTTGTGACCATAATCTATACGTATAAAACTTTAAGAGTTTCCATAATGTTCGTTTCAGCGCTATAAACAAAGGTGCTAATTTAGTGCGGCGTTCGTATATTTCAAAGTCGCCTATATCGACGAAAACTGCATCGCGAAGACACTCCAGGTAGAACTGTAAGAATTCGTCTTCGTTTTTCAGGTTCGTAAGATTTGTTCGTTCGGCGCGTGCCACGCGCGGGTCCGTATACAGGCCTTTTTCCATTTTATCGGCGACAGAGGCCTTGATTTCCTCGACTATTTTGCGCGTATCGATTCCGGGTGCGTTGATTTTGAATATGTCATTCATATTGCATCAGGATATTGTTAACGGGCCGGGAGTGCAAGGAGTTCTTGCTGGCTGAATGAATGTCAGGCGCCTAGGCCTGAAAATAGGCTGTTTCACATTAACGACTGCATGAAAAAGTTGTGTTTTGTTTCATGATTGAGATCAGAGGAGGGGCCATGGCCGGGGTAAATGACGGTGATTGGTGGCAACTCAATGATTTTACGCAGAGAGGCGTTCAGGATACGAGAACTTCCGCCGGGCAGATCTGTGCGTCCTACTGAACCGGCAAACAGTGTGTCTCCTGAGAACAGAAGGTTTTCTTCGTGGAACAGAAAACATACGGAGCCCGGGGTATGTCCCGGGGTTGAAATAACTCTATACTTCAGGCCGGCATCAGTGAATTCCTGTCCGTCCTCAAGGAGTCGTGTTATTTCGCAGGGCTGTTTCGGATTGTCGTAAAACGGGGGCATACTGTTTTCTTTGGTGAAAATCCATTGAAGATCGGCTTTATGCAGGCCTATTGGAGCGGGCATTGACGTGTATAATTTTGCGAGTGCGCCGACATGGTCAAAGTGGCCATGGGTGAGCATATAAGCGCAGACGGTTAATTTATGTTTTTCCAGGATGGTGATTATGAGTTCTGGTTCAGCGCCTGGATCTATTACGATTGCTTTGTTTGTTTTTCCAATGAGGATAAAACAGTTAGCCTGGAAATCGCCCACTGTTACCGTTTCGATACGTGCGTTCATGTGTATTTTGTCTTATTCAAGGGTATGTTGTTGCTTTCAGGTAATCGTGGAATTTATTATTCCAAGTTGTCACCTTGTACTGTTTTGTGTTAACATTCAACTCTAATTTTCAGAGTATATTGCGTGAAAATATTGGAGGTGTTATTCATGCGAATTCTTGTAACGGGCGGGCCGACGAGAGAACCTATTGATCCTGTGCGTTTTATCAGCAATGCGTCGACAGGGAAAATGGGTTACGCTGTTGCCGCGGCTGGTATTGACAGTGGGCATGATGTCAGGCTGGTGTCGGGTCCGGTACATATCGGGGTGCCTGAGTGTGTTCATGTAATTGATGTTGTAACCACTGGTGAAATGGCTGATGCGGTATTGTCGAATATCGAATGGTGTGATGCTCTTGTTATGGCGGCAGCGCCGGCGGACTGGCGTCCCGTGATTGTGAGCGGGGAGAAGCTGAAGAAAGACAGAATGCCGTCAGAGCTTCCGTTAGAATCTACTCGGGATATTCTTCAATTGGTGAAGGGTTTGAAGGCGGGTCGTATTTTTGTTGGATTTGCTGTTGAAACGAGCGCTTTAGCTGAGAATGCGGCGCGAAAACTGCGTGAAAAACATCTGGATCTGGTGGTTGCCAATGATGTGTCGAGTATAGCTTCTGATGTTAGCAAGGTATTATTTGTCACAAATTGCGGGGTACGTGAATTTCCCATCATGAGCAAGCGCGATGTTGCTGTGGAAATAATAAAGTGGCTGGAATCCAAGCAATAAAGAGACTGTTTTTCAACAGGAAGCGGTTGTTGCAATATTCAGGTTAGTCGTAGATTCCTTTTTCTACCCAGAATTCGAAATTACCGAGCATTTCCAGGATGGCGTCTTTGAATACGGTGAATGTGTCTTGTGCCACGCCTATAAGCAGTCCGCCCAGTACGGCGCGTGTATAATAGTTATCTATGCCCATAATTATATAACAGAAGGAATAGCCTGGAACAAATGTAGCTAATATGCCGTGAAACATTGAATCATGATATGCCTGTGTGATTATAAATACATGGATGATAAACGCGATAAAAGGTCCCACTTGTTTCAGCATATCAAGATTAGTTTGGGACATTGAGCCGCCGTATCTGAGACGGCACATTATAATGGCAACAGTGACGAAAATTATCCATGAGCAGACGAAGTGGACGGTTCCCATTTTGGATGGACCTATTCTTTTTCTAAGTTTGCTGGATCGTCCTTTTTTGATTACCTTGTGAACTTCTTGTACTGGTTCTTCGATGACATCATCCTGCTCTATTTCTTCTTCAGGTTCTGGTTGCTCTTCTTTCATCAGGCTGCCGCATGATCGGCATTTTACGGAGGAAAGATCCGCGTATTCGGATATTGCTATTATCAGGCCGCAATTAGGACACTGTGTTTCAATGTCAGGCATATTGTAATACCTCTAAATCCTTGTTGTTATGCTGAGCTACTGTTGTAAAGACTGTTCAATTCTTTTTTTCTGTTTTTCGTTGATATCATTGATTGTGGCTTTTGTTTTCAGGTAGGCATCTATCTGAGGTTTACCTGCCATGTATTCAACGACGGTTGGTTCGGTTTTATGATCTTTTGTTTCTACTTTGGTTTTTCCATGTTTGCTGTCGCATCCAAGCAGGATGAACATAATTCCTATGACAATAGCTGGTTTCATATTTTCAAGCTGCTGATAAAACAATGCGAAATTTAACATAGGCTGGTTCAAAATGCTAGAAATTATTTTAGCCCGAATATCGCATGAAATCAGCAAGAATGTCGGGTAAGTAACGCATCTGCCATGTTCTGAACGGGTGCAATATCCGGGTTAGTCCTGTTTTGCTGGTTGTTTCGTAGCGGTTTCTGTTCCAGTGGATGTTTTTGTGTGCTCGTCATTCCATGTATCGAATTTTCGGCGAATGGTTTTAAGATCGTTGGCAAGTCTTATGTCTTCTCCCTTGAGTGTGCGGAGCTCATCGCCGTAAAGGGTTCGCTCGTCCCCTGTGGTTGAATCTCTTTGTGCAGTCAGTTGTTTTATCTTTCGCAGGAATTCACGATATGTTTCTCGGGCGGCTTCATATTCCGCCGCATGGGGGTTATCTGTTGTTGATAACGAATTGTTAGGTTCTGTATATCTGTTTAACCGCGTGGCTCGTTTGTTCAATTGTTGGTTACGCGATTCGAGTGCAGAATTATCGGGTGGCGTATTGAGGTCACTCTTCTTTACGAGGACATTAAGCGCTTCCATGTCATCGTAAATTATATTGCAGACAGCGAATGGTTCATTGGCGATTGTGATTATGTCGACAACTTCCGCGAGGCTATTGGGTTCCAGTTCGCAAATGAACAGGCCGTTCATGTTGTATGCTAGCGCTCCTGGTTTTGATACGCACATCGTGATGTTGTTTTGTTTGTCGGCGATATTGGCGGGTTGTTCGGGCGTGATTGGGTGCGCTGTTTCTTGTTTAACGAGCAGTGCGGCGCCCAGAATGATAATGATACTGCCGATAACTCCGGTAATGACATAACGAATGACATGTTTGATCCGATTCTTTCTCATACAGCGCTGTGGTTCTTAAAGTGTGGAAGTGTAACATGAGGACAGTTAATCAGACTGTCGTGTTCTGAGCATTCCGATTACCGTTAATGTTCCAACCAGTATTGCACTTACCAGGTAGGCAACCATGAAGGGCTGTGGTTGGCCAACGAAGAACAGCCAGCCCCATCGATATGCGAACAAATACGCGAGGACAAGTCCGATTTTGGATAATCTGAAGACCAGGCATATTGACAAGGCTGCGACTAAGACAGAGACCTCTATTACAGGCAGGGCAAGAGTTGTGTGAAGTAGTGGTTCCATTATTTCGTTCAATCTAATTCTCCTTTTTAGCTGTTAATATTTACAGCGTGTACATTTCCGTTTCGAAACAGGTTCTAATCATCTAAGAGGCTTTGATTTCGCAGGTTTGGTATATGATATAATTGAGCTATTTTCAGGTTTGCTTTTTCCAGTGAATTCTCGTCCAGAACCAGTTCCATGCCGATTGAATGCAGTTTAACGCTTTTCACGTATCCGTCTTTTTCGACGATTTTAAAAACGTCTTTCATATTCCGGATGGATTCTCCGTTTACGCTGGTTACGGGTATGTTTCGAAAGTGTTGATAACCTATATTTACAGGATGTGGAAGTATACCGGACAGAATAACGATTCGATCTCCTTCCTGTTCCACGTCGAATTGGCGTGTTTCGTAAATAGTAGAAAGGCGTGAGCCAACCAGCCTTCTCCAGTTTGAACCATGAGCTCTCAAGTATTCTCCGGACAGTTCGCGCAGTACCAAGCCGCCTTCGACGAGGTATTCTGGTTTTTCTCCGGTAACATTTTCGGGCACCAGGAGTTCCTTATCGAGTCTTTGTTGAAGGTCCACGTCAACGGTCATTTCTGTTCCATCGCGGACAATCAGTACGGATGACGTATCGCCAGGTTTGCGTCTACCGGTAATCAGGTAGGGGAAGCTGAGTCGGCCGAAGACGGGATCGTCGTAAAAGCCGAGATTATCGATGGTATATCCATCCCATTGAAGAATTACATCGCCGGTTTTGAGTGTTTCTGAGGCACCTGTTCCGGGCAGACTCGACAGAATGAGTATTCCGCCCGGCCGTTGGACATTGAGGTATGAACGTTTCGCTGGATCCACCAGGTCTGTCCACTGGAAACCTGCTGAGGCAACGCCGTGATATGGCGTATCTTCGAGGAACTTGGTTATAGCGGGATAGGGCAGCATATTGGCAATTCGTGTATTTTGCTCGTAATTCATTGTTATGCCGGCAAGTTTATTCTGGTATATAACGGGAGCTCCTTCTCTGTTGATGTTGAGATCAGTGGAAAGTTTAAAGATCAGAGACGGGCTTGGCGCTGAAGGGAGCATGGCCATGGTTACCTGAATTACTTTCGCGTCGCCGCGCTGCAGTTCCTTGTTCTCATCGAACTGAAGGACTTCGACGTCAGCGTTACACGGGACATTGCGTGCTACTTCTACTGGTTTGGTTTCAGTAAATATTTCAAGATTATTTGCTTTGAGAAGTGCCAGGTTAACTTGATGGTCGGACATTTCGACGGTTGCGGTGATTTTCTCGCCGGATCTTGCTTTGCACAGTTCGACAAGAGTATGATTACGGACGAGGTGTTCTGTTGTAATTATTCGGGAATCGTCCACAATTATTCCGTATCCATATCGCATGGATGGTCTGGCTTTTTGCCATGGTTGGAAGGGGTCATGCTGTTGATATGTTACGATAACATGGACAAGGCATGAGTCGACGTTTGTTTCGTTGGCGACGCATACGTTCATTATTGAAAGTATTGTTATAATTGCCGTTAGCGCCCTCATTCGTCTTCTCCTATGTTGTGCGGGGACGGTATTCCATATCGGATTAAAATTTCATTATTAGCGCTGGAGGATGCGGACGAATCCATTACAAGTGAGTCATCGATACCGGCAAAGCGCATTACGTGGAAGCCGTTTGTCGGGTGTTCAAGCGCTCGTTCGATATCTCTTATAGAACGGATTGGCGTATTGTTGATGTTGGTTACTATTCCATTCACGAATTTATCCGCATATGTATTAACGGGGTGTGGTAATCTTCTTGTAAGCACGATGAACTGTTCAAAATCTTCGTATAACGAATCGATTTTAGCATACTCCGAATAGTACCAGAGCAGGAGTTTGTTGCTGTCTGCAAAATCGTTACCAAGTGTATTAAGGTATCCTCTGCTCAGGGGGCAGAAAGTCAGGCCTCCGATGATGTAGTATAACGGTCTTTCATCGTATATATATCTATATATGAACGGATCCGCAGGATTTGTGAGAGGAACGGCAACGGTTATTTCGGTGCCGTCGCGCCACACTTGAAATGTTACGGATTCACCCCATTGTTTGCGTTCAACCAGTTCGGAGAAAATCATTAATTTATTATCAAGGCAGACAGAACCGTCGTTTGCTATTGGCACGTTGTCTACTGAAAGGAGAACATCTTTAAGGCGCAGATTGTTGACCGCGCTTGCGAAAGGGTCGATATAGGATACGATAATGCCAGTTTTTTCATCGGGTATTTTCAGGTTTTTGCGAAGGGCATCATTCTGGGTATCCATGAACATTACACCCAGTTCGGGGTATCCGTTATATGAGCCATCGTTTATATCTGTAAGAAAGTGTTGAATTACGGGTACCGGAATGGCGTAACCTATATTTTCCCCCATCATCATGCCTTGGAAGGCGAGGCCCACAACTTTGCCTTTGAACATTACAGGGCCGCCGCTGTTGCCTGGATTTATGGCGGCATCGACTTGGAGCACGAGATGTTGATCGACATAACTGTGAGAATAGACGCTGTAATCTATGCGAGAGACGACACCTTTAGTAACAGAGAGGCGTTGTCCGCCCATAGGGTAGCCCAGTACGGTAACTTCGTCATTCAGATCAGGCAATACGTTTGCTAATTTCATGGCTTGTGTTTCTTCAAAGAATGAAGGGTCTTCAACGTCGAGCATGGCGAGATCGCAATCGTGCGCGATAAAAACTATTTTTGCCTGATATTTGCGCGCATTGCCGTTTTTCTGGAGTTCAATTGAGCGCGCGTCGGAAACGATATGAGCGTTGGTAAGTATGCGCCGTTTATTGATAATGAATCCGGTTCCAGTTCCGAATGAGGGATGGACGCCTTGCCACGGCAGTGTGTAATCTTCACGCTGGTATGTCACATATATTTTCACCACTGATCTATGGGCCGTTTCCATTGTGGATAACGCATATGCTGACAAAGAAAGGCAAGACGTTAAGCTCAGAGTAAATACTGCAGCCGTCGCAATTATTATTCGTTTCAGCATTGATGTGTACATGATGTGTGCTATGATTTTGCCAGGCTTACTTATTTTCATTTTTTGATGGATATAGACATGGGCATTAATGACAGAGATTATATGCGGACCAATTATCGTCCGGAGAAGAAATCCCAAAGACGCATTCCTTTCAAAAAACGTTTATTGTTCTTATTATGGCGTTTATTCAAGCGAAAGGGCTAGAAGGAGAAATTGAGCCATGCGCCGAATTCTATATCGTCTGATTCAAAATCGTTTAAATCACTCCAGCTTTCGAACGTATAATACGCGTTTATGGATGCCTGTATTTTAACAAATGAGAGTTTCAGGCCCATTATCAGTTGCCAGTACAGATCTGACCACTCACTGCCGAGTGATTCATCGCGGACATAGTTTTTCAGAATACCGGCTCCACCTTGCCATGCATTGTCCTGAAACATCAGGTTGAGTTCAGGCGTGATAACGTAATCTGTTGATTGCAATCCAGACTCGTTTAATCCAGTTGCATCGGGCGTATAGCCCACCGCTATTTGCCAGAAGGATTCTCTTTCATGGAATTCGTAGGCTAACAGGTATGACATATCATCTTCTTCGAAAGGCAGTTCGTCGATTGTGGAATGTTTTACATGCTTTCGTGCTCCGACAGCCAGGGCTGACTGGGCCTGTACCGTTTGTGGTTTGGCTATGCATAGCAGAACAGGAAGGCTTATCAGCGCGAGCAAACATTTTTTATTCATGCCGCAAATTCTAGCCATCCCGGCCGGGTAATGCAAGAAGTGATTTTGTTTTTATTGATTCCGGGTTCTTGATAATGTAGGGTCAATATTAATGAAGAAAGGTGTTGAACATGTATGATCCTGTTTCCAGCAAGGTGAACTTTAGTGAAATGGAAGAAGCGGTTCTTGCTTACTGGCGGGAGAACTGCGTTTTCAAGGCTTCTCTTGATGCTACTGAAGATTGTCCGGAATTTGTCTTTTACGATGGTCCTCCTTTTGCCACAGGCCTGCCTCATTATGGCCATTTACTGGCTGGTACAATCAAGGACATTGTGCCGCGTTACATGACGATGCGAGGTCATTATGTTGATCGCCGCTTCGGATGGGACTGCCATGGTCTTCCGGTGGAGTATGAAGTTGAGCAAGACATGGGGGTTAGTGGCAAAACTCAGATAGAAGAAGTTGGGGTAAAGGTATTTAATGAGAAATGTCGGAGCATAGTATTGCGCTATACATCCGAATGGCGCAAGACAGTCACAAGAATGGGCAGATGGGTCGACTTTGATAATGACTATAAAACCATGAATGCGACATACATGGAGTCGATCTGGTGGGTGTTCAAGTCATTATGGGAAAAGAATTTGATATATCAGGGAAATAAGATACTTCCTTATTGTCCGCGATGCTGTACTCCTTTGTCCAATTTTGAAACGAATCAAGGGTATGTTAACGTTACCGATCCGGCGATTACTGTGCGGTTCAAGGTTGAGGGTGAGGAAAATGCTTTTATTTTAGCATGGACAACGACGCCATGGACATTGCCGTCGAACATGGCGTTGGCGGTAGGATCCGATATGGTTTACGTGAGAGTGGAGGAGGAGAAGGATGGGGCGTCGTATTATCTGGCCAAGGATAGGCTTGCGGCATACTACAAGGACGATAAGGGGTACAAGCACATAACGGAACTGAAGGGGTCGAACCTGGTGGGGCTGAAATATGAACCGCTCTTTCCTTATTTTGCGGACAGGAAGGCCGATGGCGCGTTCAGGGTTATTTCAGCCGATTTTGTATCTACTGAAGACGGTACTGGTGTTGTTCACATAGCGCCTGGATTTGGAGAAGAAGATCAGCGTGTCGGGCTTAAGGAAGGTATACCGGCTGTATGCCCTGTTGATGCGGAATGCCGTTTTGTCGATGCTGTTTCAGATTATAAAGGCAGGAAAGTCAAGGATACTGATACCGACATTATACACAGGCTGAAACAGGAAGGCAAATTGGTCCACAGATCAACCGTAGTTCACAGCTATCCCCATTGCTGGCGTTGTGATGAGCCGTTGATCTATCGCGGGATTTCCACGTGGTTCGTCAAGGTTGAACAGATAAAAGACAGACTCATTGAGGCAAACAGAAAGGTGCACTGGGTTCCGGAACATCTGAAAGACGGACGGTTCGGCAAGTGGCTTGAAGGCGCCCGTGATTGGGCTATTTCGAGAAACAGATATTGGGGTACGCCTTTGCCTGTCTGGATGAGTGAAGATAGGGAAGAGGTCGTATGCGTTGGTTCGATTGAGGAGCTTGAAAAACTTTCAGGTTGCAAGGTACAGGATCTGCATAAGCATGTTGTGGATGAAATAGAAATCCATTCGCGGATGGGTAAAGGTATGCTGAAGCGCATACCCGAAGTTCTGGACTGTTGGTTTGAAAGCGGATCGATGCCGTATGCGCAGGCGCACTACCCGTTTGAGAACAAAGAGCATTTTGAAAAACATTTCCCCGCCGATTTCATTGCGGAAGGACTTGATCAGACCCGCGGCTGGTTTTATACGCTAATGGTTCTTTCTGTTGCGCTATTTGATAAACCTGCCTTCAAAAATGTCATTGTTAACGGGCTTGTTCTTGCGGAAGACGGCAAGAAAATGAGCAAGCGGCTCAAAAATTATCCAGATCCTGCTTGCATTATTGGTACCTATGGCGCTGATGCTCTGAGGCTTTACATGATTTATTCGCCTGTAGTAAAGGCTGAAGATCTCCGGTTTTCCGAGGAGGGTGTTAAGCATATTCTTAGACACATTCTTATACCGTTATGGAATTCTTACAGTTTCTTTGTAACTTATGCCAATATTGACGGATGGACAGGTTCCGGTGATCACAAGATTGAGGATCGGAGCGACAATGTTCTGGATAGATGGATACAAAGCTCTCTTGAGAGTCTTACCGAAAATGTCGTTGCCGCGATGGATGTGTACGACCTGCAAAAGGCCGTAAGACCGTTCATTAGATTCATAGAAGATCTGACAAACTGGTATATCAGGCGCAGCAGGCGGAGGTTTTGGAAGTCCCAGGATGATGAAGATAAAGCAATGGCCTATGAAACATTGAATTATGTTCTTGTGCAGTTATCCAAGATAGCTGCTCCATTCATTCCGTTTATGAGTGAGAGTATTTATCAAAATTTAAGAACCAATGACATGCCGGAATCGGTGCATTTATGCAAATTTCCAGTGGCGGATGGAACTAAGAGAGACCAGATTCTGGAAAACCAGATGGAAGTTATAATGACTGTAGTGAAACTTGGCCGACAGCTCCGGGCTGAGCATAACTTGAAAGTAAGGCAGCCATTGGCGGCAATGCATGTAGTGTCCAGGGACAGGGCGGTTCTTGATGGGATTAAAGCCTTTTCTGATATTATTACCGATGAATTGAATGTTAAAAAGCTGGCGTTTGGGACTCATGAGACGGATTTAGTAACGCTTAAGGCAAAGCCTGATTTTCAGCAGATAGGGCCTCGTTTCGGTAAGCAGGCAAAGAATATTGCCGGCGCGATAACAGCCATGAGTAATGATGCGCTGATTAAGCTGGGGGATGAGGGGAAGGTTAATTTAAATATAAATGGTCGTGAGTCTGTCGAGCTCGCGATAACGGATGTAATACTTGAACGGATACCTCGTGAAGGTTTGGTTGTTGCTTCCGAAGGGGCCGTTGTTGTTGCGTTGGAGACGGAGCTTTCTGATGATCTGAAGAAAGAGGGTGTAGCGCGAGAGATAGTAAACAAGATTCAGAATGAACGGAAAAACGCGGGCATGGAAGTAGCTCAGCGTTTACGTCGTAAATACCATTCTGATGAATATGTTCGGGCAGCGGAAGAACAATATCGTGATTACATTGATTCAGAAACACTGTGTGAAGAATCGGAATGTGTATTGTCTATGCCCAGCGACTTATCGGAATGGAACGACCTGGACATCAACGGACATGCTTATTATCTTCAAATCATTCCGCAGTGATGATGTTCATTGTGGGTTGCCGGTGTTTTTATTATTATGGTTCGTTCCGTCGGATTTGTCATTGTTTTGAAATATATATGAATGGCTGAAGGAGGAAACAAGTCTTTAGCCCGTTCAGCCCATTCAATGGCAATAATACCTTCCGCATCCATGTATTCTTCCAATCCGAGTGACATAGCTTCTTCGGTGTTGTTCAGGCGGTATAGGTCGATGTGGCAAAGTGACCGTTTTCCCTTGTATTCGTTAATGAGTGTAAATGTAGGGCTTGTTACCGGTACTTTTATGCCGAGGGTCAGGGCGATTCCCTGTACAAAGCAGGTTTTGCCGCTTCCCATCTCACCGTGCAGTGCGATGATTATCGCGCGGGTGGCTGGCGGAAGGGCTTTAATCAGTTTGCGTGCAACTTTCCGGGTATCTTCCGGGCTTCGCGATATATGTAACAATTCTTTCATTGTGAACATCAGGCGTGTTATTGGAGAATGTTTCCTTCTATTTCTGTCTTACGAAGTGTTGGTAGCCTGTTTTTTCCAAAGGGAACACGTGGTTGTTCTTGTCTTTACACTTAATGATTCCTTTTTGACTGGTGATGACGCCGATTTGAGTGCAAGGCAATTCGAAAGTATTCCGCCATGATTTTTCGAAACACGATTTTTTATCATCAGGTATTGTAAACATCAGCTCGAAATCTTCGCCATCGCATAAAGCGTGTTCACTCGGATCAATGCCATCGTCCATTTCCATGGCAGCTATTGAGACAGGGATAGACTCAATATTAAGTATTGCGCCGGTTCCGCTTGTATTGGTTATATGTCTTATATCCGCAGCGATGCCGTCGCTCAAGTCTATGAGCGTGGTTGCCCAGTCGCGCAGGTATTGTCCTTCCAGGACGCGTGGTTCGAACATCAGGTGTTTGCCATTGATGCTTCCTCCGAGTGATCCGGTAGCATAGATCAGATCATTTTGGAGCGCGTTGCATCTGCGAACGGCTTTGCCCGTTGGGACTTGTCCGACGGCGAA
>JAQBFJ010000068.1:0-7260 GCA_032123435.1 Verrucomicrobiota bacterium | reverse complement strand
GCCTCGTCAGGTTGAACTCGCACTATCAGCCTGTTACCGGGCAAACAGCCGGGAACACCGCAGAAAATATTTTCCGGAATCTCCTTAAACAGAACACTCACCTCGCTCACGCGGGTATTCAGTCCCTTGCCCGCCGTAATAATAAACGGTACATCGCGCCATCTTTCGTTTTCAATACGCAAAACAGCAGTTGCGTATGTGGGAGTTAACGAATGCATGGCCACATGTTTTTCATCAGTGTATCCCGCGTGCCTACGTCCCGCATATTCACCTGCGCCATATTGCCCAAGAACAATATCCTTTGCCGATATTGCCCGAATACTCTTCAGCACGGCAGCTTTTGCATCAGCCACATCATCCTCAGCCGTGCTTTCAGGCCGCTCCATTGCAATAAGAGCGAGAATCTCTAGTAGATGATTCTGCATCACGTCACGGATTATCCCATACGCGTCAAAATATCCGCCGCGCGCACCGATTCCATCATTCTCTTTCCAGTCAATACAGATCCTGTCGATATATGTCCGGTTCCAGACCGGTTCGAATACCAGATTGGCAAAACGTAATACCATCAGATTCTGAACGACCTCCTTGCCGAGATAATGATCTATCCGGTACGTCTGCTCCTCGGTAAAAACTTTCGCCAATTCAGAGACCAGAACATCCGACGATTCACGGTCTCGCCCAAACGGTTTTTCTATCACGACACGCGACCATGAGGCATCCTCCTTACATGTCACCAGCCCCGCATCACCTATTGCGCGAGCGATATCAACAAAAACAAAGGGCGGAACGGCAAGATAGAACATCCTGTTCGCTCCTCCAGCCCCTTCTGTCTCACGCATCAGGCTAAACAGATCAAGAAACGAATCCGAAGAACCGTATTGACCACTCGTGTAAAAACATTTCGACAGGAATTCAGTAATGCGACCCGAACAAGACGACGCGTCAGGCGTATACCGACAGGTTAAATGCTCCTTGACCGCCTCTCGAAAATCGTCATGCCCGTAACTACTCCTCGCAAAACCGAACACATTGAACTGTTCAGGCAGAAAACCCTGACAGTACAGGGCGAATAAGGCTGGATATATTTTCTTCTTCGCAAGATCGCCCGACGCGCCAACAACAATAATGCTTAATTTTTCGCTTTTCTGTTTCATTTCAACAATATACAGACCTCTTCATTTTTAACGGCCAGGCACAAGCATTACATATGTAGGCAGACCCATAACATCAAAATAATCAAGAACGGCCTTCACTTCAGGATCAGTCATATCCTCGGCCTTGTATTGGATTTTGACGTATTGACTCAAACGCTCTTTGACTTCCGCGTCACGAAACGTAGTCCGATCCATAACAATACAGCTCTTGCACCAGCTTGCCCAGAAATCAATAAATACAGGTTTCCCTTCCCGTAATGCGGCTTCCAATCCGCCGGACAACGATACGTACCAGTCATTCTTCTCGGAAATGCTCTCCTCGACAGAAACGCTATCCGCCAAGGTTATATCAGACAATAATCTGTATCCTTCATATCCATAATAAAGCGCCAAACCGGCAATAAGAACACCAAACGCATACTTCACATACTCCATCCATCGGCCCGGCTTCGGCAGAAGCGAAAGACCGGCTCCGGCAAACGGCCATGGAAGCGCCATCCCGATACCAAGCAGGAACGGCAGAAAAAGACCCCAGAAATTGCCTGCCTGATAAAGGTCGGCCGAAAACAGCAAAACGGAAATAACAACCGGCGCAACACACGCCCCGGCAAGCAGTGCCGACACTATACCGGCTGTAAATGCCGGCGTATAACCACGCTTTTTCCCGGCTCCGCCAGCGCCGCCGCCAATGAACCTCGAGAAGTCGATGTTGATCACACCGAACATTGCCAATGCCAAAAAAAGAAAAAGAAGCGCAATTCCTATATTGAATACAGGTGAACTGTTCAAGACTCCGAATCGCGAGCCCGTCAACACCACTACTAACCCCAAAACACCATACGCGAAAGCAATGCCAGCTCCATACGCGGCACCTAACCAGAACCCGCGCCAACGCAGAATATTCGACGGCATTCCCGAATCAGCCTTGCGCATAACCTGCGTACCTGCCCCGATAATTGCCAGATTAATCGGGATCATCGGCAAAACACATGGCGTCATATTCAAAGCCAATCCTCCAACCACAATTAACAGCAATGTCAGCAATACACTACGATCCTGAACACCAGCCAACAATCCGACACGCCCCACGTCGCCGGCAGCCATCTCGTCCAACACCGTTAGAAATTTCTTTACCCGCAGATAACCCGATTCACGTCCAAGCACTGTGAACCGATCCGCCAATATCTGCCAATCATTATCCAACTGCCGGCCCGCACCGGTCAAATCCGCGTCAGACAAAGCTTCCTCAGCCGTTGTTAATTTAAAATTAATATTCGTGGAAACAGGAAAGAAACACATTGTCGGACTACAGCCCTGATACCGCACATTGATCGCTAAATTGTTCGCGCCTGCTCCGTCGACCAGATACTTAAAAACTGCATCACTGTCATATACAGCCATCTCCGCGCCGGCCAGGGCATCATATTTTCGAACAGGTTGCGGAATATCATACGGCGCCAACTTCACGCTGTCATCAACCGGTTCAACGTGAACCTGATCAGCGTATAAATGATACCCATTCGGCACAATCAAAGAAACGGTCAACACTGCGTCCGTGGCGTCATTGCGCAAATCAGCCGACACAGAAAAAGGATCTTCAAATTGCGCAGTAACGGATGAACATGCCGACCCGAAAACAAACAGTGCAGAACATATCACGCGCAATGTCATATTGCCTGAATATTCATATTTTATCTTCATGACGTAATCCTGGCATCATCCAGCTTCTTCGGCCAGCTTTTCACCTTCTGCAGAACATCCCGCACATACGCGCACTCACATTCCGTATCACAGGCGTCCAGTTTGTGCTTGTCCTGACAATAGCCAGGACAATCTTCCGGCACCTTAGCCCTTGACTCAAAGATGGGACCATCATGCATATCCGTAAATCTACCTGCTTCCACGGCAAAAGACGTACCGCAATCCCGAATACTGTGGTTGAAGAGAAAGAAACCGGCTTGAAGTTTTCCGTAATTCACTTGATACCCCACCAGCTCCACGGCTGGATCCGACAGGAAAACACCACGATCACACCATTTGTAATGACAATTTGTACACTCCTTGAAACAGGTTTTCATTTTTATCTTCTCCTTTATATCCATTCCTCGCTTTCCGCCGCGGGCAAACTTTCCGAATTATCAACTCCCTGTTTTTTCCCCATTTGGTCATTGGAAATTGGAATTGGTTATTGGACATTCAATCTCAATCCCATTATCCGCATCTCCGCCTGTCACGCCGAACCAGCTTCATGCGGAAGTTCAGGAAGCACCCTGCACTTCAGCAGAATATTTCTGAAACCCTTTGCCGTTTCCAACCATCTGCACGCCGACAGTAACGCCATCACGCACCACTCGAACCCTGTATTCTAAATCACTTGATTCATCAATCATGATTTCTTCAGACATCTGATCTGGCAAAGCGCCTATCGAATGCATTTCGAAATCCTTGTATTTGAAGGTCAACGGCGTTTCAGCAGGCTTGTACTGCTCCATATCATCATTGACGCAAACAGCATACGCATTAAATCCGGCAATCCTGCCCTGAACCGCCGCTTCACGCGCGGAACATCTGACAACTTTTCCGTTAATTTGCGCGATATCGCCGCAGGCAAACACCTTATCCATGGATGTTTTCAATTCTGTGTCAACCATAACGCCAATATCTTTTTTCAACCCGGTTTTTTCAATAAGCCGCAAGTCCCTGACAACCCCGATGGAAACAAGCGCAAAATCAGATTCCAGCATCTCTCCATCAGCCAGTCCTATTACAACGCCAGCTCCTTTTCCGTCAGCAGAAATTACCGTCCTGTTCATCTGCATGTTAACACCTTTTGCTTCCAGGCAATGTTTTACGGTTTCAGACGCTTTCCTACTGAAATCTCTGGGCATTAGGTGATCACCTTTTTCGACTATCGTAACATTCATGCCGGCGTCACGCGTTCTGAGTGCCATTTCAATACCTATTGCACCCCCGCCGATAACGACAACATGCCCATTTTGTCTGATCTTCCCGCGAATCGATCGTGCATGCACAATATTCCATAAAGGAAAAATTCTATCCTCTGCGGCAACGGCAAAAGACGGCACCACCGGTCCGCCGCCAATGGCAATGACAATTGCGTCAAACTGTTCCTTTTTCCCGTTATTTACGATTGTCAGTCTTTCCGTGTCGAAAGATTCAACGGGTGAATTAAGCCTCAGATCAATTCTACGGCTGGAATACCAATCAGGAGAATGCATGAATATCGCATTCTCTTCCACTTGATTTAAAGCCAGCGCCACCAGACGCGGCCGGTAATAGGGAAATACGGATTCGGCTGAAAAAAGAACGGCCTCAACGCCTCCCGTTTTCGATGCGGCACTTGCAGCTTCCACACCGGCATGCCCGGCGCCTATCACTCCTATTCTCATCCACCCTCCGTATTCAAGCGTGCCGGATCGCCCGTTAAGCAGTCAATTTGCCATCAAAAACCTGACAGACGATGAGTTGTTATTCCTGGACTGAAAAACTGTCCTTGCCGACACCGCAGTCAGGGCAAACCCAGTCATCCGGCACATCATCAAACGCGGTGCCGGGCGGCACCCCATTATCCGGATCACCAACTGCCGGATCATAAATGTATCCACATACATCACAGATATATTTTTTCATTATGCGCTCCGTTCATCCTTCAATATGGAATTCAGCCACGTGATATGCCCCATTTCTTCTTTGATCAGAGCGTCTATTTTGCTTCCGCCAAGGTTTTCGGGAACAAGCTCCTTCATCCCGAGGAAGAACACTATCGAATCCTTCTCCGCCTGGATGGCTATTTTCACAACATCCGACAGGTCCTCATTACCTTTCAGCATTGATGCAGGCTTATTGCCTTTCAGATCGAAGACATGTCCATCAGCCAATGCTTTCAAATATAATGAAGCTTCCCCATCCGGATCAAACGCTGTTGAACGCGCTTCCCGTTTACTGACGTCTTTTTTCATACCCTCGAACAAAGCCAAATGCTGGTCTTCCTGCTCCGCTATGCGCAAAAGTAATTCACGTCCGCTTTCGCTGTTCTTCGCGGCGGTTCTGTAGAACACACCGCCATTACGCTCTATCTGCGCGGCCATTTCCAATACTTCCTCGATATTAAACCTGACACCCATATTTTACCTTTCTTTCTTTATTCTACTATAATTTATATCTACTTCTGAGCAACAGTCGGGACAAACACCCGCGCAGCCAGTTCATTATCAACCATGAACAAGCCGGGCCCGAGCCCACCTGCAAGTTTTAACCTGTCAACAACATCACGCGCATTGCTTCCTTCTTCAACCTGTTCGTTCACAAACCACTGCAGAAAACTTTCGGCAGCATGATCGCCTCTCAAACTAAATCAAGCTTCCGATTTCCATAACCCATGCAGATTACAGTACGCGCGCGACGCGATCTCCGTTTCATCCATATCCAACCCGTCAAAAATAGCCACAGGCTCATCATCTGGTTCCAGTTTTTGACGAAGCAGTCTGCCGTTCATCAACAGCTCTATCCACTCGATATAATGTTCCGCCGTCATGGGATGAGCAACGCTTCCGACAGTTATCCTGACACTATCATCATGTTTTTCTATTACCGGTACATGTTTTTCAACTGCGGCGTCTGTTGTATTCTCCCCGCACAATCGCATCGGCTGTCCGCAACAGACAAGCTGCCCCCCTCCGGTATGAACCATTTCAACCATATTGCCGCAGACATCACACTTATATATTTCCAATAAGTTTGTCATTTCAGATTACTCCTTCAACTTTTTACCAGTTTTCAGCCAACACTTCAAAATGCGCCTGGGTATGCGCGCATGCCGGACAAACATTCGGCGCACTTCTGCCATTGTGCACATAACCACAGTTTATACAACGCCATGTGACAGCTGCTTCCTTTTCGAACACCCGGCACTTGTCTATGTTTTCAGCAAGCATCAGATAGCGACGCTCATGCTGTTTTTCAGCCACCGCGATAGATTCGAACACTTTTGCTATCTCATCAAACCCTTCGTCCTTCGCTGTCTTGGCAAACGAAGGATACATATCCGTCCACTCATGGTTTTCACCTGCCGCGCTTGCCTTGAGATTTTCAACCGTATCGCCAATCACGCCAAATGGAAAAGACGCTGAAACCTCAACATCGCCGCCATCCATGAATTTGAACAGCCGTTTCGCGTGTTCCCGTTCCTGGTTTGCCGTCTCCTCAAATATATCGGCAACCTGTCTGAACCCATCCTTCCCGGCCTTCGATGAAAAGTAGGTATAACGATTCCGGGCCTGCGATTCACCCGCAAACGCCGTCATAAGATTCTTCGCCGTCTGACTTTTTGCCAGTTCCATGTCTTTCTCCTTCACTTGTTTGATTTCACTATATCCGCCGCACTCTTTCTCACGTCCGAAATACGTCTTGGACTGACACTCACGCTGTCAATGCCCGCTTTAATAAGCTGAGGCAGATACTCCGGGAAACCCGCCATCTCGCCACAAACCGACAGTGACTTACCCGCCGCCCTGGCCGCCTCGGCCATGTTTTTGATCAGACTCCAGAAAACCGGTCTGTCAGGATTATAATCATACGAAACCTTGTCATTATCGCGATCAACTGCAAAAAGATACTGAGTCAGATCATTTGTACCAATGCTGGCAAAATCAACATGTTTGAAAAGTTCTTCCGCCTGCAGACACGCCGCAGGCACCTCGAACATTATACCGTGCCGAATCACACCACACGAAATATCCTGCACAGCCGTCATGAATATCTTTTTTAACTCAACAAACTGATCCACGTCAACAATCATTGGATACATTACATGGATGCGTCCACCTTCAGAAACTCTTGCCAGCGCACGCGCCTGTGTCTCCAATATATCACGCCGTCCGAGCAAAAGCCGTGCGCCGCGCCAGCCAAGCGACGGGTTTTCTTCTTTAGGCAGATCCATGAATGGCATGGATTTATCACTCCCTATGTCGAACAACCGGAATATGACCATATTACCCGCCATCGCACGCGCCACACCGGAATAACGCTCGTATAATTCATCTTCCGAAAGGAATCTTTCTTCAGCTATTATTTCGAATTCGGT
>JAQBFJ010000067.1:0-23012 GCA_032123435.1 Verrucomicrobiota bacterium | reverse complement strand
CCAGTCCAGCCGTACCCGCCGCAAGACGGGCCCGTTCAGCATCAAGTTCTTTCGTTTCTTTATTGAGTTCCTCTCTTCTCCTCAGCGCGTCCGCAAGGGCCGATTTATCCTGCTTCCCGACTTCTTCCAGCTTCTTCCTCGTGTCTTCCAAATCCCTGATACGTTTTTCCAACCCGCCTATCTTCGCCACACCCTCATGACTTACCGCCAATACCGCTTTCTTCTCTTTTTCTAATGCTTCCTGCAAATTATGAAGTTTGGACAGTCTGACTTCATTTTCCTTCTCTAAATGCCCGATCCGTTCATGCAAAACGACTTCCTTCTCCCCAAAAGTCCGTTCCTTCTCGCCAATAGCCGTACGTTCCTTCTTCAACTGCTCCTCTAAACCAACCGCATTCTCTGTCGAACGTACCCGTTCAGCGTTCAATTCCCTGATCTGTCTATTCAGATCTTCTTCTCTCTTATGTCTTTCACTTTCCTGTGTCTCGTGACGCTGTTTCTCGTTGTTTAACTGCTGTTCAGCCTTGCTCGCTTCGCCTTCCGCCGTCTCAGCACGCCTGATAATATCTTTCAGTTGTTTATTAAGTTCCACTTCCTTCTCTTCACTCGTCGCCATCGTTTCGGTTCGAAGCTTTTTCTCCTCCTTAAGCTGTTCACTCGCTTCACTCAGCCGCCGGGCTGCCTCCTCCCTGCTCCTTATCGTCTCCTGTAGACGACTGCTCAGCTCGTGTTCCTTCTTCTTCCACGCGTCAACAGTTTCTTTCTTGCCCGCCTGTTCAGCCCTTAAATCCTCGCGCGCTTTTTCAAGTATCGAGTTCTTCTCGTTCAGCGCCCTTTCCAGCTCCGCTATCCGTTTACTGGTCTCTGCCTCCTTCTTCCCGCCAGCTTCTTCCAGAGCCGTGTGTTTCTTCCGCTCCTCAGCCAGTTCGGCTTCCGCCTTTGCCAGAAGCGCGGACCTGTTCACACTTTCTGCTTCCAGTTTCTTCACATTCTGAACAACGGCTTTTTCTTTTTCCCTGCCGTTTCTCTCGATGTCGACAGACACGGCCTTTTCCTTCTCCAGCGCCAGTTGCGATTCTTTCAGCAATCCAGCCTTTTCCTCCAGGTCCTTCTTTAACTTCTTTAAAGACTGTTCAAACTCGCTCTGCCTCGAGTTCTGCTCCATCGCCAAAGATTTATACCCGCCTATTTCCGTTTCAAGCTGTTTCCTCGCTTCCTCTCCAACAGCCATCTGTGTCTTCAAGTGCTCAATATTATCTCTCAGTTTCTTCTCCGCATCCCTGCTCTTATCCAAAATCGATTCATAATGAAGTTTCTGATCTTCTTTTTTCTTCAACGCATCAGCCAGATTCCCTGATGCCGATTTGCTCTCTTTTTCCAGCTCCTTGACCTGCCGGCCTGTTTCCGCTTCCTTTTCAGCCAGACTTTTCTCTCTCTGCCTGCCCGTTTCATGTTCCAGCGCGAAATCTTCTTTTGCCTTATTCAAGGCTTCATTGACCCTGTCGAGTTCCGTCTTAAGCTTCGCCGCCTGACCAACAAGCCGCTTCTCCCCTGAAATCAAGTCAGATTCAGCGCTGGCGCGTGCCGCCCGTTCCTTCTTCAACTGCTCCTCAACTCCTGCCACGCTTGACGCCAGACGCGTTCTCTCTGCATCCAGTATCTTCACTTTCTTGTTCAGCTCTTCTTCCTTCTTACGCCCTTCAACTGCCTGGACCTCAAACCTTTTCCGGCCGCTTTCCAGTTCTTTAATCAGCTTATTGAGATCCTCTTCTTTCCTGTTGGCGTCGGCTAAAATCTTTCTGTTTTCTTCACGGCTCTTCTTTATCTGCAGTTGAGAATTGCCGAGCTCCGCTTCCAGCGATTCCATGTTCTTCTCGAGCACTTCTGCCCGTTGATTCAGCTTGTGTTCATTTTCTTTGCTTTCCTGCCGAAAGGACGCAAAACCCTGTTTCTGCTCCTTCAATTCATCCTTAGTCTTTTTGAGCAGTTCATCGAGACTACCTGCTTTTTTATCCAGCGCCTCAATTTGATGGTCAAGTTCTACCTTTTTTTCTTCAGCTCCCTTCAAGACTTTGCCGCTCACAGCTGTTATGTACTCAAGCTCACGCCTGATTTCATGGAGCAGTTTCGTCCTGGCCGCCTGATAATCTTCCTTGGTTTTGCCGATATCTGACCGCTCACTCTGTTCGGTAACGAAGTCAAGCAAACCCTTCATCTGCGATATTATTTTCTGGTTCTCCGCATCAGTTGGTTTCGCTTTGCCGCGATTAAGATGGGGCAGTGTTTGGATATCTCTGAATATCTTTGACATTCTATAATTTCCCTTAAATCAACTCCGCAAGAAGCGCGATTCCTTCTGTGTAAATCTGCCGCCGCTTGTCCTCAGTTATAAGTTAACTCCTTCTTAATGCCAAGAAAAAGGAGTTGGTTTATGTGCTAACCCCAATGTTTCATCAGTAATCTCCTGCGATCTCGCAATGTGCTAAATCTACGGTACTTCTCAACAAAATGCCAATTTGCACTATGTTTTATATGGCTTAATTAAGGAATAATACAAACAACAGCAGACGGTCCTCAATAATAGCGCTCACCGCCATCATGCCTTTTGAAACCGTAAAGCTTCTCCGGTTTGCCTTGATACTGCACAAGTATCCGTGCAATGCCGAATTCATACGTTGAAAATCAACATTCATCTGTCTCTTATCTTCGACAATGTGTGAAAAAAAACTTGTTTTCATTGCTATTAAAAACAAATAAACTTTTGCTCACGTTTTTTATTTTAAAGAATAAAAAACAAAGCAATGAAATGGAGGCCTTATGGCAAAATCAATCAAAGCTGGAAAGAAACGCGTTTCCTTCCGGATTCAAGCCGACCCAGGAAGCCAGGTTCACGTCGCCGGAACTTTTAACGACTGGAATCCCGCGAAGGACAAACTGAAATACACTAAAGGTTTATACACGGGATCACTCATGCTTCCCAAAGGCAGGCATGAATATAAATTCATAGTTGACGAAGTATGGTGCGTTGATCCCCAATGCCCCGAATGGTCCCCAAACGGTCTTGGAAGTTTAAACAGTGTTGTTACTGTTGAATAATATAAGCAAAGCGCATTTGTCGAATTTATCAGCCGTTTCATATCTACCGTTCTTCCAGCAGAAGACACCAGAAACATTAGTGTTAGAAAACATCAATGTTTCTAACACTTGTTCTTTTCTTTCCCGAAATATCGTGTTTTTTACCGTTTTTTCTTGCCAAAATTGCCGTTGAGTAGTAAAATTCAGAATGGAAGGAAGCAATTATGAGCAAGCGTCTGTTAAAACAGCCAGCTTCAATCGTGGGGCAATCCTTGCATGAATGGAGAAAGGAAAAAAATCTTCCTTTAAAACACGTAGCTCAAGATCTCGGTGTTTCATTATCCATAATAAGCGGCTGGGAAAAAGGTAAACGATTCCCCTCCCAGGCAAACTTTAAACGAATCAGTTCCTATACCGAAATTCCCTGTTCATGTCTTTTCTGCAAAAACTGTACCGCCTGTCGTCATCAGGGCCGGCTCTGCGAAAACAAAACAGGCTGACACGGATATCGCGCGAACACCACGCATCAAATTCAGGACATTGTTTTTTTATCAGAAAGAATTGAATCAGGATGTATTGAATCCGAACTGATAACAAAATCATCGGCACAAAGAGACATCTGCTCCTCTGACATGGGCATGTATTTACCGGCAGCCACAATCATTTCTTCGCCCTGTTCATTCTTAATCGAACCTTCTGTGAACACAATCCGTGATGTCGCACGAACCACACGCCCTTCAACCCTGAGATTACTGCCAACACCTATAGCCGCTTTCAAACGAACACTCATTTCAGCCGCAACACATGCTTTTCGAACAGCCAGAATAGCCGCCCATGTCATAACTTCATCCAATAACGTCATGCTTATGCCGCCATGAATAATTTGACGCCAACCAAGATCCCGCTCGCGCGGCATATATGTCAACACAACACAATCGTTTTCAACCCTCGACTTAAGTCTGAGACCATATGGGTTGTCCTGTCCGCACACAAAACATGACCGCGTCCATGGCAAAGTGCCGGAAGTATGTTCTGTTTTACCGCTATCCGTCATTTTATCAATACCTGTCATGTAATTTAATTCGAAATATCTCCGTATTCCAGAAAAAATCGTTCACGGCAAAAGACGTATCCTGCTATCCTGCCCGGTTCGGACAATAAAATGTTTCGAAAATCCTTCGCTAACCCATATCCGCATCGGCTGACTGTCATCTATGATCATCGCCGAACAACCCGGAAGCCGTGCCAGTATTGAGCGAGCCCCTGAAACTCCAGCCACAAACAACGCCGTCGACACAGCATCCGCCTCAACAGCACTGGCGCTGACTACAGTCACACCCGCAACCCCTTCAACCGGATAACCCGTGCGCGGATCAATAATATGCGCGTATCGTTTATTGCCGATTGTCACAAAGCGTTCATAATTGCCAGACGAAGCAACGGCCATACCGTTAGTCAAATTAATTATACCCACTATCTCATCACGATCGAAGGGATCACGTATGCCGATAACCCAGGCTCCCTTTTCTCTGGCCGTACCCATGCATCGCATATTACCGCCAAGATTTATCAGCACATTTTTCGCGCCAGCAAGCACAAGTTTTTCATAGCCAAGATCAACAGCATGCCCTTTTGCTATACCACCCAAATCAACCTTAACGCCGGGCAGGGCCAGCCTGGCACTTCCATTCGAAAGCACCAGGTACCTATACCCGACAATATTAAGCAACTCACTTACCGCCTCAGCCGGAAGCATTTCACGCGGCGGCGTGCCGCCGTTAAAGCCCCACATCCGAACAAGCGGAGCTACTGTAAAATCAAAACAGCCGTCAGTTATCCCCGCATATTTCAAGCTCGACATTAATACGCAAAAAGTATTTTCCGAAACCTTTACCGGCGGCCCACCGGCACACATATTTAATTCCGATACCTCACTTTCAGGATCAAATATACTTAGAAGAGATTCCGCCTCGCGAAAACATTCCCTTATAATCATTGAATAATCCGCTAAATGATTAGTCTGTCCTTTGCGAACGCTGACTGAAGCAAATGTCCCCATTACCGGCCATGTTTCCTTCTCCAGATCGGAGCCATCCTCCGATAGACGCGCATTACACCCGCCATTAAGCACGGCTATAATCAGAAATGAAACCAGTATGAATGCAATTTTTTTCACGATATCAACAACTTTCCACCCGCAAATCATCCTCCCCCATCCTGTTATCATGTCAAAAACTCCCCTTTCTTCCCGGCTCCGCCTTCGGTTTCCGCGGCAATCCAATCAAGATATCCCTTGAACCCGCCTGTTACCGGCGTAATAATAATTTCCGGCACTTCATATGAATGAACACTTTTAATAAAATCCACAAGCCTGCCGGCAAGCGCTTTTGTTGTCTTGGCAACCAGAAAATACTCATCAGCTGATTCAACGGCGCCCTGCCACCTGTATATGCTCATGATCGGAAAAAACTGAACACAGGCGGCAAGTTTCTGCCCGACTATCTCGCCCGCAATCTGCTCTGCCTCCTTTTTGTTCTTTACCGTAGTGTTTACAATCGCGAATTCAGGCTTATCAGTCATTGAGCAAATCGCTCCTGTCTATCTCTTCATTTAAACTCCCCATTCTATATCCTTCCAGATCCACGGTGATATAGGTAAAACCCAGTTCACGCAGTTTTTCCGCGATGTTCGCGCGCGTCTTGTTGTCTGCCAACTCCTTTATTCGATCAGCAGGTACCTCTATCCGCGCGATATTGCCATGACTCCTGACCCGCAATTGACACGGCATCAATGTCTTCAAGAACTTCTCAGCCTTTTCGGCACGCGCCAGTTTTTCCAGCGTAATCTTCTCGCCATACGGAAAACGGGAAGCAAGACACGCCGCGGCCGGCAAGTTCCATGTCGATAAACCCATCTCTTTTGACAATTCCCTGATGTTCTCCTTGGTTATACCTGCATCAAGAAGAGGACTCCTGACCCCCAATTCAAGCGCGGCCTTTCTGCCCGGCCTGTAATCCAGTTTGTCATCGGCATTTGTCGCGTCGACAACAAAAGCCAGCCCTTCCTTGTCGGCAATTTCACGCAATTTGCTGAATAATTCACGCTTACAATAATAACAGCGGTTGTTCGGATTAGCTGCAAAATCAGGATCAGCCAATTCGTCCGTCTCTATCGACATATGCCGGACACCCCATTCATTCGCGAGTCTACGGGCCCGCTCATGCTCCTCTGCCGTATAGGTGGCAGAGACCGCCGTAACTGCCAGCACCTTATCCCCAAGCACTTCAGATGAGAACTTCAGAAGAAAGGAACTGTCTACCCCACCCGAAAAAGCCACCAGAACACTGCTCAGCGTCTGCAGTTCGTCACGCAGTATCTGAACCGGTCTTTTCAAAGTTTCTTTCATGTTTATGGCTTTATTATGCTAAAAGCATTTCCTTCCCGTCCTGAAAATACTATATAGAGAATATCTGTTTGACAACAACACAATTCCTTTGCACAGTTTCCGAAATTTACAGGAACACATACAAATAAAATGAAACTTTCCTCAACATTTATAAGACTTCTGTTTGTTCTGTCAGTTGCTTTCATTTATACAGGCTGTGCGACGCAGATGAACAAAAAAAACAGCATAGTACATGTGGCCGCGTCATCTTTTAATAATATATCTGTTCATGGTGACGTTGTCAGACTATCAGAGCTGGGAAAAAAGCTCAAATCCGTAGGAGCCGGTAAAACCAGTCAGATTACCGTGGCTTTGGAAAAATACGCGTCTGAACAATTAATGATCGATATCACCCGGGAGCTTGGAAAAGCAGGTTTTCGCAGGGTCGTGTTTACCAGGCCAAGAAAGATCAAGACATCCGTTAGTGAATGACCAACAGTTTTACCTGTGTATTACTGCCCCGGATATTGCACCAATTCAGAACGCGGCTTGTTCGCCCGTGGCGGAGTGATGAAGAAGAAAAGATGTTTACCACGGAGTACACAGAGGCACCCCACTTCGCTGATAAGCTACGAAGGGCAGGCAGAGCAATACAAAGAAGAGAGTTGATTTAATTCGGAAACGAGTGTTTCACAATTAAATCAATACTTTGCATGTTGGAGGGGATCCGGCTTCGGTCGCAATAGCGAGCTACGCCGGGACAAGGGAGAAGAGGTTGTCTCGGAGGTTTACTCCATGAGGACAACGTTGCATCAAATCCGGGATTGCGAAGCAATGTTGGATTTGATGTAACCTCGGTCTTTTGTATTCTCCGTGTTCTCGGGTACTCCAGCGCGGGGGCGCGGGTGGTAAAAGGATTTACCTGCTGATCTTCCTGCAATATCCGCGTTAGCCCGCAAATTCCCTGGCATTCTGAAACATCCTCAGCCATGGACCTTCATCGCTCTCAAACATGCCGGCAGGACGATACGACATCTGCAGTGAACGAAACGTACGTTCTGGATGAGGCATCATGATAGTAACACGCCCATCAACAGTGGTTAAACCTGTTATGCCGTCAGGCGAACCGTTTGGATTAAAAGGATAACGTTCAGTCGGCTTGCCGTAATTGTCAACATAGCGCGACGAAATCAAGCCACTCCCGCGCATAACATCAATGGAACCAGTTGCTCCAAAATCCGCATAACCTTCACCATGCGCCACCGGAATTCCAGCACGGGTACCAGCCATACCTTTAAAAAATATTGACGGCGATTCAATAATCTCAAGCGTAACATAACGGGCCTCAAATTGCTCAGACTTGTTTTTCACAAATACCGGCCATGCTTCCGCACCGGGAATGATCTCCTTAAGCTGTGAAAGCATCTGGCACCCGTTACAGACACCTAGCGCAAACGAATCTTTCTTTGCAAAAAACTCAGCAAACATTTCCTTGAGCCGATTATTGTATAAAATGGATTTTGCCCAGCCCGAGCCCGCACCAAGAACATCGCCATACGAGAACCCGCCGCACGCGACAAACCCGGTAAAATCAGATATATGTACACGACCGGCCAGAAGATCTGTCATATGCACATCCGTACATTCAAATCCAGCGCGATCAAATGCCGCCGCCATTTCTACCTGTCCGTTAATGCCCTGCTCACGCAATATCGCCATCGGAGGACGAAGAGAAGTAATATTGAAATGCTTTGCCGCCGGATCAAATGTGAGCTTAAAGTTCATGCCCGGATCGTTTTCATCCAACAACGCATCATATTCATCCTGAGCGCATTTGGGATTATCCCTCATCATTTGCATACGGTAAGTCAATTCAGACCAAATCCGATTCAAGCTGGATACTTTTTCTGAAAATATCCCTTCAATCGTGAACATGCCGCCCGATACAGGCTTGCCTATATTATGCGTTAAAGCAGTTAAACCGTATTTATCAAGGATTGCCGAAACGGCGGCCAGATCCGCCACAGCAATCTGCAGAACCGCCCCAAGCTCCTCGGAAAACAGTACTGCCAGCGAATCACTGTTCAAATCATCAATATTAACTCTTATTCCTGTGCGCCCGCCAAACGCCATCTCAGCCAACGTAACAAATAAACCGCCATCCGACCGGTCATGATACGCCATTAAAAGACTTTTCTCCAGCATATCCTGTATGGCGTGAAAAAAGTTCCTGAACATCTCAGGGTCATCAAAATCCGGATGATCATCACCCACCTGATTGTACACCTGCGCGAGAGCCGAACAGCCAAGCCTGTTCCTGCCTTTACCAAGATCCACCAGAATGAGAACGGAATCGCCCTTCTTCAGATCAGGAGTTACCGTCTTTCTGACATCCTGGACAGGAGCAAACGAACTGACTACTAAACTCAACGGCGCTGTCATCTTGCGCTGAACACCATCGGGTGTCTGCCATATTGTGCGCATTGATAACGAATCCTTGCCAACCGGAACGCATATTCCCAATGCCGGACAAAGCTCCTCGCCCACCGCTCTCACAGTATCATACAGACCGGCATCCTCCCCATCCTCCCCACACGCGCACATCCAATTGGCAGACAATTTAACATTGCCTATCTTACCGATATACGCCGCGGCTATGTTGGTCAACGCCTCACCAATTGCCATTCTGCCCGACGCTGGTCCGGATAGAACAGCAATATTCGTGCGCTCTCCCATCGACATCGCTTCACCATTATAAGACTTTTGAGACGTCACCGTCACGGCAACATCTGAAACCGGAGTCTGGTATGGACCCGTCATCTGATCCCTTGCGACCATTCCGGTAATACTGCGATCCGCTATAGTTATAAGAAATGTCTTGTTCGCCACCGCAGGCAGACGAAGCACACGACACACGGCTTCTTCTACCGTTACCCCGGACATATCAAGCGGCGCGTGCGTTTTACTGATCCGATCGGCGTTCCTCAACATTTTCGGCGGCTTGCCCAGAATAATCCCTATGTCAATATCTATTGGATAATTGTCAAAATGTTCATCATAAAGCGACAGATGTCCATCACCCGTGGCCTGGCCTATTACCGCCGCCGGACACCGCTCTCTCTCGCAAAATTTTAGAAAATTATCAACATCATCCTGATTGATTGCAAGCACGTAACGCTCCTGTGCCTCGCAACACCAGATTTCCATCGGACTCATGGACGTGTCTTCATTATGTATCGATCTCAACTTGAACACCGCTCCAGTATCTGCGACCAGCTCAGAACAGCCATTTGAAAGACCACCAGCTCCTATATCATGAATGCTCAAAATAGGATTCGCTCCATTCAGCGCAATACACGCGTCTATCACTTCCTGACAACGTCTCTCCATTTCCGCGTTGCCACGTTGGACTGAATCAAAATCCAGATCCGCCGCGTTACTGCCCGTTGCCATTGACGATGCCGCACCGCCGCCCAACCCGATCTTCATCGCGGGCCCGCCAAGCTGAATAATTGCCGCACCGATCGGAATATCTTTCTTCAGCGAATGCACACGCTTTATATTACCCATCCCGCCGGCAACCATTATCGGTTTATGATAACCTCTGTAACGTCCGTTGTGCATCTCTTCATACGTCTTGAATAACCCGAATAGCTGAGGACGCCCAAACTCATTGCCAAATCCAGCGCCACCAACAGGCCCCTCTATCATGATCTGCAGAGGCGTCGCAAGCCGCACTGGAAATTCACAGTACATCTTCTCCCACGGCATCTCAAAATCCGGTATCCTCAGATTAGAGACCATGAACGCGGATGTGCCCGCCTTGCTCCGGCCGCCTATCCCGGTGGCTCCTTCATCCCTGATTTCTCCGCCTATTCCTGTCGCGGCGCCCGGATAAGGTGAAATCGCGGTAGGATGGTTGTGTGTCTCAACTTTAATGACTATGTCAATATCAGCACAATCAAATCGGTAAACATTACCTGCGCCGTCATTACGATTAACTTCAAACCATTCGTCACGAAAACCCTCAATAACACCGGAATTATCCTTGTACGCCACTAACGTACCGTCAGGATGTTTCTCGTAAGTATTCCTGATCATCCCGAAAAGTGATTTCTCGCATTTCTTTCCATCCAGAACCCATTCGGCATTGAATATCTTATGCCGACAATGCTCAGAATTCACCTGCCCAAACATCACAAGCTCAACATCAGTAGGGTTCCTGTCGATCGCTTTATAAGCATCGCAAAGATATCTGATCTCTTCCAGACTCAGCGCCAGGCCCATTTTTTTGTTGGCTTCCACCAAAGCCAGCTCACCCTCAGATAAAACATCAACGGTAACATACGGAACCGGCTCAATGTGCTTGAAAATATCAGAAATGTCCGCGTAAACACCCTCCGTCATTCTGTCATGCAGAAGCGGCAACATTGATTGCAGTTCAGCGGCCTTGAGCATCCGGCCATCCGCGGAAGTTATCTGATAATATATTCCGCGCTCCACGCGAAGAATATTGCCAAGCCCGCAATTCCGGAAAATATCCGTCGCCTTGGAAGACCATGGCGATATTGTCCCTTTGCGCGGAGTAACGAAAAAGCCGTCGCCGCCATTGAATTCACCACCAGCCCCTAAGAGAGCGTATGTCTTTTCAAGAACATCACGGGAAAGTTCCCCGCATGTTTCAATAAAATACACATGGGATGCGTCTATCCCGGCTATGGCAAAATGTGGTTCCGCCTTTTCAAGACCCGCTTTCAATGCCGCAATCCGAAAATCGGAAAATGCAGGCTTCCCTCTCAAAATAATAAGCCCCATGTACCTTCTCCTAACTCAAGCCAGATTGACACCGCCAGAACTTTGACACAGTGCTGAAGCTAACATCCTGGAGAAACGCGGTCAATTTCAGAAGCAATAAGACACAATAATTCTCTAGTCGCCATTGCCGGATCATCCGCCGCCGTAACAGCAGTCACAACCGCAATGATGCGAGCTCCCGCATTTATTAAATCAGGTATGTTTTCCTTCTTTATACCACCCATGACGGTGAATGGTATCGATATGCGTCGAGATAATTCCCTTACAGGTTCCAGCCCAAGAAACTTTTTGCTCCATTCCTTCGTAGCTGTAGGGAATAACGGCCCTATATTCACATATGATGCGCCTTTCTCCTGCGCGGCCAATGCTTCCGCAACAGCGTGAGACGACGCTCCTATGATCATGTCCGGCGCTATTTCGCGCGCTTCGGCCACGGGAATATCATCATGACCCAGATGTACACCGTCAGCGCCAATCTCAACCGCAACGTCAAGCCTGTCATTAATGATAAGCAGAGCACCTGCTTCACGGGTAAGCTGACGCGCCTCACGGCCAAGTTCCAATAGCTCGGCAATAGAAAGGTGCTTTTCACGCAGTTGAATAACTTTCACGCCGCCAGCAAGGGCCGCACATATAATGTCAGGCGTACTACGTCCAGCCGACATGTTTTGGGATGTGACAAGATAAAGACCAGCCTTGACAAAATGTTCAATCCGTTCATCATGCGTCCTGAACCGGAAATTCATCTGTCTCCATATTCTTCATATACTCTATTCTGTAAGTATCCGGATAACATCTTCCCTGCTCCCGGCCTGAATAAGCCTGTCTCTAACATCCTTACTGTTAAGCAATCGGCTGATCGCTGCCAGAAATTCTATATGCGGCCCTGTTCTGTCCACCGCAGATACTGTCATCACAAATATCCTGCTGGGCTCACCATCCATGGAGGAAAAGTCCATGCCTTCCTTCTTCAATGCAATCGCCGTAATAAGACCGTCCACAGCATCCGTTTTACCGTGTGGAATCGCTATTCCGCACTGCATGCCCGTAGACATCTTGCTTTCACGTTCAAGTATGGCTTTCAGCACGCTCGACTTGTCCCGGATCTTCCCGCCACTCGCAAGAAGATCAACCATTTCCTCGATAATGCCTTCTTTAGTGTCACTCTTGAGGTCAAGCGCAACACAACTCGATTGAAGCGCTATTTTGAAATCCATGTGTGATGTCATATTCCTTCTTCCATCTCGAAATATTGATCAAGTTACGCAGGTTAACATAATGAAAAGAAAAAGCCATTCAGAAAAGCATGTTTAAAACAGTCTATCCACCGCATTTTTAATCAAATACTACCGGCGTCAGCATGTCGGCATTACAACGCATATCATCTTGTATAAGCCCGGTAAGCCTGGCACAAATACGACCCTCCCCACTGCCGACAAACTGATCATCAAATTCGCTCACCCCGATTACATCAGGCGTAGTGCCGACAATCAATATCTCTTCAGCCTTCAGCATCGTGTCTCTGTCAATATTTTCGAATCCCACACCTGTCAACTCACCCTTTTCAACAAGCTGGTTCGCCAACTCCATCACGCGCATCATCGTGGTGCCGCAAAGAATTCCGTTCAACCTGGGGAAAAGAAGCTCCTTTTCCCCGGTAACAATGCCTATGTTCTCAGTCGCACCCTCAGCAAGATGACCTTCAGCATCAAATGCCGCCGCGAAATCAGCCCCGGCATCCTTTGCTTCCTTCGCCATCAACGCGTTATTAAGGTAGTTGCAGTGCTTTAATGCCGCGAATGCCTCTGTCTTTACCGGAATCGTACTTGTCTTGAGTTTTATTTTACCCGTATTGGCATAACTCTTCAGGCGCGTTACAACAACATAAAGATGAGATGCTGGACAATCATTCGGATTGACACCAAAACTGCCGGAACCACGCGATATGAAGATTCTTATCGTGCAATTTCTCTGCCCGCCCGCTTTGACGGTTTCAATCGTTATTCGCTGAATATCGTCCATTGAACATGGCGGCTTGTGCATCAATTCCGTGGCCGCATGACTCAACCGGTCCAAATGCGCTTTCATGTTGTATATACTGCCTTCAATGCATTTGCACGTTTCGAATATCCCGTCACCACGATGAACCATGTGATCATCCAGCGGCACCATCATGAGAACAGGATCCTTGACAATTCCATCGTAAACGCTGGAATACATGGCAAAATAATCCTCATGAAAAGGCCGACGCATGCTCTCGGCAATCTTATTAAAAGAAGTCAGATCAAAGTGTTTCATACCGCCCTTTCATGAGCATGCAATCGTTCCCTTGCAAAACTATCCTGCTCATCGGAATAATAAGAACTGCGAACCAATGGGCCTGATACTACCACATTGAGACCCGCTTTAAGCCCTTCTTTCCTGTAAAATTCAAATTCAACAGGCTCCACATAACGCGAGACCGGCACATGCGCCTTTGTCGGCTGAAGATACTGGCCCACAAAGAAAATATCCACACCCGCCCTCACGGCATCACGCATCACATCCAGTACCTCACTTTCCGTTTCCCCGAGACCAAGCATAATAGCCGTTTTGGTAATAAATCCCTCATCATGCGCGCAAGCAAGCAGATTAAGCGATCTGACGTAATCAGCGCCCGGCCGCACTTCATTATATAAGGAAGCAACTGTTTCAATGTTATGCCCAAAAATCGCCGGCCTGGCATCAAGCACGGTCTTAATGGCTTCCAGGTTGCCGGAAAAATCAGGGACAAGCGCCTCTATCAATACGCCCGGCACCATATCACGCACACGCCTTATGGTCTCAGCCCAAATCCCGGCCCCGCCATCCGCCAGGTCATCCCTTGTTACGGAAGTAATAACCACACTGCTCAACCCCATATCCCTGACCGCTTCGGCCACACGTTCCGGCTCGGTCACATCCGGAACAACAGGCGAAACCGAACCAACACTGCAGAATCGACAACCGCGCGTACAGGCTCTGCCCAATATCATCAGCGTGGCCCGTCCATGTTCCCAGCACTTCCCAATGTTCGGACAAAGCGCTTCACGGCAGACCGTATTGAGCCCTTTTTCCTCTATCATTCTCTCCATCTTTGCACAGTTTGATCCACCCGCTATCCGAACCTTTAACCAATCGGGTTTCCTGCCAAGCGTATTCATAATCCTACAATTGCTCCAGTAAATCATCACAGTTCAAATCAAGACCGGTAGCGGGTAAAGGTCCTTCAATATCCTTATATTTGAAGACCTCGCAAAACTTTTCAACCGCTACCCGTTTTACCTTCTTCATGGAAACATCACAGCCAAGCGTACGCAATGATGTCACACCGCGATTCGTGATGCCGCATGGAATTATCCCCCTGTAATGCGTCAGATCGGTAGAAACATTCAAGGCAAACCCATGCATTGTAACATGCCCCGTTATTCTAACCCCTATCGCGGCTATCTTGTCGGAACCAATCCATACGCCGCGATTCAGACTGTCCCTTGTTCCTTTCAAACCAAAGTCCGCCAATATTCTGATGATCGTCTCTTCCAAACGATCAACATAATCAACTACTCCCATGCCGGTATTACCAAGGTGAATAATGGGATACCCGACAAGCTGACCCGGGCCATGATAAGTAACCTCTCCGCCGCGGCTTGTACGAACAACTTCTATCCCCATGCGAACAAGTTCCTCGGCAGACGCGGTTATATTGTCTGCCACGGCATTCCTGCCAAGAGTGTAAACAGGTTCATGCTCCACAAGAAGAAGTATGTCCGGAACTTCCCCCTTCTTTCGTCGGACAAGCAGCGCTTCCTGCAGTTTCAGTACAGGCGAATATGGCCGCTTGCCTAAATCAAGAATCTCAAAAGTCGACCTCACCTGGCACAGACCCCATGCGCTTGACCAACCTTTTTAAAAGCCGCAATACATTTGTCAAGATCATCACGCGTATGCCCGGCCGAAACCTGCACGCGTATGCGGGCGGCCCCTTTAGGCACCACCGGGTAAGAAAAACCAATAACGTAAATGCCTTCTTTCAGCAGATCGTCCGCCATGCCGGCGGCAAGCTTTGCATCACCAAGCATTATTGGAACAATAGGATGTACGCCCGGCCTGATGTCGAATCCCAGCGTTTCCAACTGCTGCCTGAAATACATAGTGTTCTCCGCCAGCTTATCACGCAATTCCGTCGTCGCTGAAAGCAGATCCAGACACGCGATAGCGGACGTAACCAGAACAGGAGGCAGAGAATTACTGAAAAGATACGGCCTGCTCCTTTGTCGAAGAAGTTCGACAATCACCCCACGCCCGGCCGTGAAGCCGCCCGAAGCACCGCCAAGCGCTTTGCCCAGCGTCGAAGTAATAATGTCCACATCACCAAGCACTCCGCAATGCTCAATGGAGCCGCGCCCCGTCTTGCCAAAGAATCCCGTCGCATGCGAATCGTCAACCATCATAAGCGCCCCGTAATCATTGCTCATTTCCCGGATCTCTTTCAACTTGGCCACATCGCCATCCATTGAAAAAACACCATCCGTTGCAACAATTATCTTCCTGCTTTCCGCTTCCTTCGCCTCCTTTAAACATCTGTTCAGATCATTCATGTCATTATGTTCAAATCTGTAACGATTCGCCTTGCATAAACGAATGCCGTCAATGATTGAAGCATGATTCAGCATATCGCTGATTATTGCATCCTCCTTGCCCAGCAAAGTTTCGAATAATCCGCCATTCGCGTCAAAACAGGACGTGTAAAGAATGGTATCTTCAGTATGAAGAAATTCGGAAATCTTTTTTTCCAGCTTCTTATGGATAGTCTGCGTTCCGCATATGAACCGGACCGAAGAGAGACCCATTCCAAAATCAGCCAATCCCTTCTCAGCCGCGTCCTTGAGAGCCTTGCTGTTCGATAAACCGAGATAATTATTGGCGCAGAAATTAATTACCTCTTTCCCGTTCACGCTGATCCTGGCAGATTGCGGAGATTCAATAATCCGCTCATCCTTGTATAAGCCCAAACTTCTTATCTCGTCTATCTCGTTTTGGAACAAACCAAGAGTATCCATAAGCATAACCTCCATTCACATGTGTATCCATCCAGTTATCCAAAGAAAATATCTCCAGACATCCGAACCCTCGTGCACTCAGGGCCATGGGACAGGATAACATTTTTTCAATATCCCATCTTCTTTCCTCATCACGGACACCGTTTGTGAAATCTGCTGTCAAAACTATCGTTTTGGTTCAGATTTCATAAACATCCCGATCCTGTCCCATCCTGTAATCCCGTCAAAAACTCTCTCACTTTTCCTGGTCGGACATCGGCTATTCATTAACTGGACTGATCCCAATCAAGAATAACCTTGCCGCACTGCCCGGAATTCATGACTTCAAAAGCCTTATCAAACTCATCCCACCCGAACCGGTGCGTCACCACGGGCGCAACGTTCATTCCGCTCTGAATCATCATGGTCATTTTATACCATGTCTCGTACATTTCCCGGCCGTAAATACCTTTTATGGTCAACCCGTTCAATATCACCGTATCCCAGCTTATTGCACTATCAGACGGTTGAATGCCAAGCATGGCTATCTTGCCGCCATGCACCATGTTGGCAAGCATATCCTGGAAAGCCTGCGGATTCCCCGACATTTCCATGCCTACATCAAAACCTTCAGTCATACCCAGCCTCTTCTGAACGTCACAAAGGTTCTCTTTCTTGACGTTCAATACCGCCGTAGCCCCCATCTTCTTCGCTATGCCCAGCCTGTACTCATTTACATCCGTAACAACAATATGCCGGGCGCCAGCATGCCGGGCTATGGCAGTCGCAAGCATTCCAATCGGACCGGCACCGGTAATAAGAATATCCTCTCCCAAAATATCGAACGAAAGAGCCGTATGCACGGCATTACCCAGCGGATCAAAATACGCGTAAGTTTCCATGGGAATCTTCGGACTGCAATGCCACACATTCGATACCGGCATCACAACATATTCCGCGAAAGCACCATCCCTGTTGACGCCCAATCCCATGGTGCCGGCGCACAAATGCCGTCTGCCGGCAAGACAATTACGACAACGCCCGCATACAATATGCCCTTCACCACTTACAACATCGCCAGCTTTAACCCCTTCAACATTACTGCCGGTTTTCTCGACTACGCCAACAAACTCATGCCCTATAACCATCGGCACCTTTATCGTGTTCTGCGACCATCTGTCCCAATTATAGATATGCAGATCCGTCCCGCAAACACCCGTCTTGTGCACCTTGATCAGAACATCGTTAATGCCGCATTCAGGAACCGGCACATCACCCGTCCATAAACCCTTTTTTGCTTCTTTCTTAACCAAAGCTTTCATGTTTCTTCCTGCTTTAATGTTTATACATTCACACAAACAAACTTATTACTATACCAGAACCCCGTATACAGGTGCAAATTCCGAAACACGCATTTTACGGCAAGTAATTTGGAAACTGTGGCCGTTGCGTTGTATTGCTCAAACACCGGCCATAAACAAGTTTATTCCCTTTAAAATCAGAAGCATAACGACAAAGTACAACACCAGAATAATCTGATATCGCCGCCAATTTCGTTTATATCCAAAGCTTGCCAGACTGTTCCGCCCGAAAACCAATTCATCAATATTCGCCGGCAAAGGAGCATCCGTGAACATGACAACACTGGCAATATACCCAACACCAAAAGTAACAATACATCCACTCACATTCCACCAGAGCCACGAAACATCAGGCAGATACTTCCACGTCAACAGGTTTCCAATGAACCCTGCCACAATCCCAATCACGACACCTCGATCATTCGCGCGTCTAGTCAACGTGGCAAGAAGAAACGTTCCCAGTATCGGACCATTGACCAGCGAACTTATCTTGTTTATCGATTCAATTATCGATCTGGATATCCCCTCCACAAAAAAAGAAAATATGATACATACAACACCCCAGAACACCGTAATGAAGCGCGAATATATCATTGCCGCTTTTTCACTTAACTGATCCCGAACAAGAAATCGCTCCACAATATCACGCATCGTTGTGGCCGAAAGTGAATTTATCGTGGAATCCAGCGATGACATTGCCGCCGCGAAAAGAGATACCATCACCAGCCCGATTGCGCCATGCGGAAGAAACTTTATGCAGAATACCGGAACTACTTTGTTAAAATTAGGCTCGGATACCGGCGTCTCGCGCAGATACTCGACAAATTCCGGATGCCTGATAATGTACGCGCCTATGGCCACACCCACAAGACAATAGGTCACAACAAGCGGAAACCGCAGAATCCCATTAATGAAGAGAGACATGTTTGTGTCATCAACACTTCGAGTCGAAAGCTCTCTCTGAACCTGCGTCTGATCACACCCGTAATAACTCATGTAAAGAAAAAAACCGCCTATGAGCATCGGCCAGAACGTGAATGTCTCACCAGCCTTAAACCCGAATCCGGAAAAATCAAGTGTTCGCAACTTGTCGGAAGGAAAAACAGACCACACCTCCAGCCAGCCCCCTACATGCTTCACCGCATAGAATAAACATATGATTATCCCGCTATACAGTATAACCATCTGTATAACATCGGAATAGACCACCGCCTTTATGCCGCCAAGAAAATCATATATTACCGTCACAACACCAAAAAACAGCACGGCTATCCAGAAGGGCATGCCCGTCAGTTCCTGAATGACTATAGAAATGCCATAAATGGTGACACCTGTTGAAAAAGCGCGCAGAAACTGGAACAGAACCGATAATAAAGTGCGGCTTCCCGGCCCAAATCGTTTTTCCAGATATTCATAAACAGACACGACGTTCTGCCGCCGAAAGAAAGGAAGGAGGAACAGCATTACCCCTATCATGGCAAGAGGCACCGCCAGCTCATACTGCAGCCACAACAGGCCGCCTACCGCTATCACAAAAGCAGGCGCACCAAGAAGACTGTTCGTTGAACACTGGGTGGCCATCGTCGAAATACTTATCGGCCAGTGCCCCATCCTGTTGCCGCCAAGATAATAATCTTTCTGAGTTCTCTGCCGCCAGCCGACATAGGCCGAAAGACCGACCATGCCCACCATGTAAACACATACTATTATCCAGTCAGCAAAATTCACTGTTCTATATACACCATGATATTTACAAAACCCCGAACACTTCCCCTCAATGAGTTATCCTGAAATCACCGAATTCGTCCGAGACATCTCTATAATCAACATCCACATCGGCAACATCCGCATACGAAGGGCCCTTGCGGCACCAGTCAAGAAAAACACACAGAACATCTTCCTCGCCTTCCGCCACAATTTCTACACGGCTATCCCTCAAATTCCGCACCCACCCCGTAAGACCAAGACGCCTGGCTTCTTCACACGCGTAAATTCTGTAACAAACCCCCTGCACTTTTCCGCTGACAATGCAGTGAGCTCGCTTTTTCATTCACGTCTTCTTTCTTTTCTTTTTTTTCTTCTTTTCAGGCCGACCCTGTATCGGGACAGCCAGGGCCCCGTTGAAAAATTCTATGATATGCCCTTTCTCTACCAGCCAGCTTAATGGAGCAAGCACCTTACCCGCCTCCGGCGAATCCATGTCAACACCAGACCTTATACCCTTGACCAGATCAACACGGCTGCAGCCGGGATGTTCACGCAAATACGTCAACACTTCACGAATGGAATCCACAACGTAATCAGGATTTAAAGGAGACGGACACGTCGATGAAACGAAATTGGAACCGCGCCCAGCCCTGAATAGATACAAATCCATATGATGAAAAGCGCCGCTTAAAGCAAAAGACAGCGTAATAAATGTCTTACTCTCCTTCGCCCATGCCTCTCTGACACAACGAAGAAGCGCCATATCCTCTATTTTACGAGCAATCTCAACAGGCAATATCACGCGCCGCTCCTTTTGCATCAGCACCGGAATAACATCCTTCAGCATAAATGCTTCAACATCAGCTAATTTCAATCTGTGCTCGTTATCGGCTTCCTTCCTGGAAAAATAAAAAATTTGCTTCCTGCTTTCCTCCTTCCATTTCTCAATAAGTTCAGGATCATGTATCATCTCTATATTCTTCTTGTATTCCTCCATAGACATATGCGCGTAACGAGCGCCATAAACTTCACTAACTTTCGCGGCATAACTGTGATGATTCGGCGGCCCCAGTAATATGCCGCTCAAACGGCAACGCGCAATACACACAAACTGGCCAGAAGGCGGATCAACAATAACTTCCTCTTTTCTAAAGTAATCCTCAAGATGATCCTTTACGATGTGCCTGGCCAGAACATCAGAATCGGATGCGGTCATCCTGCATAACTTGCATTGATATAAATGCAAGTCCGATCGGTCATCCGCCTCAAGTTTAACATGACAGGATTTCGGCTTCGTCAAAAAAAGATAAGCAAGATCAACCAGCGGATACGAAAGCCTGGCCGCGGATATCCGGCGCACTACACCCGCTAACCGTTTCTGATCAGGAAGAAAACTTACCTTCAACGGCAAACTTGGAACCCGCTCAGGCACAGCACGCACGGGCCTGCGAAATGTTCTTTCAGACGAAACGGTTTCTTTGGGTTTTCGCGATGCATCCGGCCTGCGGAATGTTCTTTCAGACGAAATGGCCTCTTTGGGCTTCCGCGCCGCATCCGGCCTGTCCATACGGCCGCGCCCATCACTTCTTCCACGCCGTCCATGCTGGTCACTGCGCCCGCGTCTATCAGGCCGTCCCGTCTTCTCGTCTGGCGCGTCAAAATAACCCGGCACAGGCGGTTTCCGAGCCCATTCCGGAATAAAATTCAGCTCAAGAATAAGATCTTCTTCAACCGGAACAATATCATTCTCCACTTTGCCCTGAACTGTATCCATCAACATCCTCCGCCGAGCCTTCATTTAATCCAGCCTGAACAATGCAAAATATACCGCAAAATTACAAAGGGATATTTAATTCTGTGCTTTTATTCTTTTTTTCTTCATCTACACTATATAAAACAATGAATAAAGAAAACGATCAAACCTTTTTTTATCAGCTCGGCTCATACCCCGAAATATCACTGGCCGAACTCAAATCAGTCTTGAATTTAAACGGCCTGCAATGCAAACTCAAACCAGCCACCGGCTTCGTAATCATCAACAATCTTCAAACTGATACAAGCCTTTCCGTCTTCCATCAGTTGGGAGGATGCCCGCGTCTCATGCGTATCGTATGGCGATTCGACAGAAACGAAAAAGATGATCCACAACTGACAGATAAACTCCTCCAGAAAATAGTCCAACTTCTGAGCCATGACACCAAGCGTAAAATCACCTTCGGCATAAGCATGTTCGGCTGGCCCCTCAAAACAGCTCACGTACTTTCCAGAAACTTCGCCACCGGCATTAAACAAGCCTTGAACCGGCAGGATGTCTCCTCTAATTACGCTGGATACTCATCCGATTCATATCCGTGCCTGCCACCTGCGGCAGTTTCCAACCTTATGAAATCCGCAAAAACCGGAACGGAACTGTGCCTGATCCACCTCGAAACCGCATCATACATGGCTGTAACCGTAGACGCAACAGATTATGAACCTTTCGAAAAACTGGATATGCACCGACCCGATAAGGATATGACCGCCGGCATCTTGCCTCCAAAACTCGCCCGCATTATGATTAATCTCGCCGAAACACCAAGAGATAAACAGATCTATGACCCATTCTGCGGAGACGGAACCATCATGATGGAAGCATCCAGACTCGGACACCTTACAGCCGGAAGCGATATCAGCCCGGAAGCCGTGGAAGCCGCCACCCGCAATATCGAATGGTACAGGAATAATATCTTTAACTCAGGCAAAATTGAAAAACCACCGGTTGTATTGGACGCCCGAAAATTGTCAGAATTCACCGGCCGCTCAACACTCGACTGCGTTGTTACCGAGACACACCTCGGTCCGCCTATACGGGGCAAATTCACCGGAACACAGGCTGAAACAATTATAGCAGACCTGTCACCATTTTACCGTGACACATTGCGCGAGATCGCACTCTCTTTGAAAAAACACGGAAAAGTCGTTATTGCCTTGCCTTCCTTCCAGGCTTCTGGCATAGTTCACACCCTGCGATTACCTGATTTAAGGATAGATCGCTGTTTTAATGTTCTGGGTCACCATGCATACAGCAGACCTGAACAGAAAATAAGAAGAGAAATTTATATTCTCGAGCGTAAAGCTCAAATTGGAGATTAAAAATGGCACATGTCAAAAGCGGCGGCAAAACAAAAAACGGGCGCGACAGCGCATCGAAACGACTTGGCGTGAAAGCCTTTGGCGGCCAGGTAGTATCAGGCGGATCAATAATAGTAAGACAACGTGGCACTAAGGTGCATCCGGGCTTGAATGTGGCACGCGGTACAGACGATACATTGTTTGCCAAAATCAGCGGCATCGTTAAATTCGCTTCATCACGCGGACACAAACAGGTTTCCGTTGTCCCGGTAACAGAGTAAATATTTTCTGACAGGACAAATCCGCAATCCGCAATCTGCAATCCGCAATCCGCAATCTGCAATCCGCAATCTGCAATCCGCAATCCGCAATCTGTGATCTGTAATCTGTAATCTGTAATCTGTGATCTGTAATCTGTAATCTGTAATCTGTGATCTGTAATCTGTAATCTGTAATCTGTGATCTGTAATCTTTAATCTGTAATCTGTAATCTGTGATCTG
>JAQBFJ010000066.1:0-3818 GCA_032123435.1 Verrucomicrobiota bacterium | reverse complement strand
GGTATTGCGCAAAATCGCGGATAATTCATGGATTATTCCGGCATTCGCGGGAGCTGCGGCCGGCATTCTGTTGCTGACAGGATTTCTCTTTTACAGCGGACAAATCGGTTCTAATCATGTGGAGGTAACATTTAAACTTCATGCGCCTGACGCCCGGGAAGTTGAATTGGTCGGCAGTTTTAATCGTTGGTGTCCTGGCACGATTGTTCTTGATGGCCCTGATAATAATGGACAGTGGACAACCACGGTCGAACTCCGTAAAGGAAGGCATGAGTATATGTTCCTGGTTGATGGAAAAAAATGGGTTACCGACCCGGCAGTTTCTATCCAGCGGCCGGATGGGTTTGGCCGTAAGAACGCGGTAATAGAGATTTAATAATGAACTTTATAATGCGTGTAACACTAGGAAAGCCCATGCGTGCCGACGTAACAGTGCGCATATGCATGGTGCTGTGCGCAAGCTTGTCGATGTGCGCGCTGGCAGACAACAGGGAAACTTCGCCATCCGATTGGCAAACGATAACAGTGAAATTGAAGATGAACGAGCTTAACGCGGAAAGGATAGAGAAGCTGAGAATTCAGTGTGAAGCCGGGCGGCTTGGCAATGATGATATTCTTAAAATGTTTGACCTTGTTCTGGTGCGTGGCAGAACAAAAATGGATGTTTGCTTGATGCTTGAAAAGGTCGAGGAAGGATTGACGAAAGGTGTTCCAGTCAATCTGATATCAGTAGCGATAAAGGGCAGACAGCGCGCACTCGTGACTGCCAGGAGAATGCTTTCGCACAGTTCTTTGGATGCCGATGCGGTGGACGAACTGCTCGCTTCGGCGGTTTATGCCCTTGAAAGTGGGATTACTTCATTGTTGCTTGCTGAAATTATTCAGCGCAGTGAAGAGAATGGCACGGAAAACGTGAGGGCTTGTATAGAGACTTCGGAGTTCTTACAGCTTGCCGGTGTTGATGAGCCGGAAATAAGGAGGCTGGTTCTGTCTGGTGTTAAACGGGAATTAAGTGTTCCGGAACTGCGCAATATGGCACACTCAGCATCAGAATTAACCAATAATGCCGTGCGTTAATCTGAGTGATGAATTACGCCTGTGAACTCGGTCATAAAGGCCCGTCCTTTATCTCATGGGCGAAAGGTTTTACCACGGAGTTCACGGAGGCACCCGCCTTCGCAAGAAAGCTTCGGCGAGGCAGGCGGAGGAGGAGAAAGAAGATGAGAGAGTTGATTTAATTCGGGACTGGCGTCTCAAATTAAATCAATACTTTGCATGTTGGAGCGAGATGAGGAGGAAGAGATTCAATATCCAATATCCAACAAGGAATGTCCAATGACCAAGTGGGCCTTTCGACAAGCTTAGGGCAAGGGAATGAAAGTCTCGGAAGTTTACTCCATGACAGCAACGTTGCATCAAATCAAGTATTGCAAAGCAATATTGGATTTGATGTAACCTCGGCCTTTTGTATTCTCCGTGTCCTCCGTGTCTCTGTGGTGAATATCTTTTTCTCTTCGTATCCTGTATCACTAGAATGCCTTTTCAATTCTGTCGAGACCAACACCCAGAACATTTTTGGCAATGAGGTCGATGTCAGCTCGCGGCCCGTGCATATGAATAGTGGTTTGAACATGCTGAAGTTCCTCGCCAGGCCTGAGATTCGCCGCGGGTGACGATGTTTCAATCTCATAAAAAGGTCCCAACGGAGGTTTCCCTGGCGCGGGTGAACCGTCATTATACGAATTGATCACATCACCGGAGAACGGGTCGTGCTGTATTTCCCACATTGAATTGACATAATCAGCGTTATCGCGTGCGGGTGGATTGTATGTTACAATATTCAGAATGCCGGTGTCCTCGTCATAACTGGCCGCGATGCCTTTTGCACGCTTCGGATTGATGCCTATTTTGCCGCGGTGTGTGCCGTCTCCTTTGAAGAATAAAATATCATTCTCAACTTTCAGGTAATCGGCAGGAACTTTCCCGAAGTATGTATCATTCACTTTCGGCCCCAAATCATCTTCCGGACCGGCCTTAAATGGAATAACTACCGTTGTGCCTTTTGACGGCGGGTACATGCCAAGGAGCCAGATGGACAGCATGCCACTCTCCTTTGTCCAGACGTTCTGTCCCGTATTGCGGATACTGTTTTCTGATTCATACGCAACCAGTTTTACAGACGATGGTATTTCTATGCCCATTTTCTTCTGGATATCGGACTTGTCGAGAATACGTATTCTGCGTGAAATGCCGACTTCCAATCGGGTTCCCAGCCAATTTTCAAGCGTCGCATGATGGTAGAATTCAGCTTGCTGTTCGGTCTGAGATTGGGCCTGGTATGGATCGGTGTCAATGCATGACGGTGTGAACCAATAGTCGAAGGTGAATTTGGTGTTAGGTTTGAAAAAAATCGCGAATTGCCCACCTTCCGGTCCCATCCAGAAGCGTTCCTCGCCGCCAAACACATAAATATGTTCTTCAAGAGCGCCTTTTCTCAGTTCGGGGGCAAGTAATCCACCCTCAATTACTTTCCGGTTCAGCCATCCGAAACTGGGTCCTTTCCGCATATCGTAAGTGCTGGTCATAACGCGCCCCTGATAGGCAGGTGCCAATGCCACGGCCGAATCGCCGTTCTTAAGAAGAATAATGTCTGTGTGCTGTTTAAGGAATGTCAAATCATCGTCAAACGAGCGGGCGGTTTTTCTGAATGTGCCGCGAAATAACATTTTGCAGGATGCAAGAAGACATATGGACATAATCGCAAGAATGATCATATACAAGGGAACCAATGGAATGTTTTTCATTGCGGACTATCCTTTCTTTGCCGTGTTAAGATGTTTGTTCGGCGCGTTTTCCCATTCGGAAATATCAAGTGACCAGTGTGTCCAAAAACCCTGTTTCAAAATTGGCTCGGCACGAGTTATTACAACGGGTTCATGGAACATCGGCCCATCGGTAACAAGAGTATGAAACTCTCCGTTCTCTCCGCAAGGGCATATATTATTTTCTTTCAATTCCTGCAGTAAATTTATGCTTATAGACATGCCGGCGAATCGTTTTTGCATTATATCGGCCTTACAGCTGACTATTATCGCATTGAATCCGGCGTTTATAAAGTCGGTAAACACATCTTCGGGTGCCATATTCCACAATGGCTGAAAAGCGATCATGTCAAGTTCTCTGCAAATTTGTTCCGTCCATGCCTTGTGTTCGTCCAGATAAATGTCGCCAAAGATTATACCGTCTACTTTGTGCGACTTCTGTATTTCCCTGACTGCGGACTTGAATTCCGATTCATATTGCTTCATATCGTCGCTCATCGGTTTCTGCAAAACAGGGATTCCTATAAGGTCTGATTGCAGGCGGATCAATTCCTTGTCAATGCCGTGGAAACAGCAGCGCTCATGTTCTTTGGACACTAGATTCAAAAGGGAAACAATCTGATGTCCGGCAAGAACAGCCTTGTAACATGCCAGACAACAATCTTTCCCGCCGCTCCATGATGCGATAAGTTGCATTTTATAATTTCGACTAGGTCACCAATCAGCATTGATATTAAGCAGTTTATTGACGGCGCTTGTCAAAAGTTTTATGTAAGAAACAGGAATTTTCTTTGGAAGTCATTGCTGAATGTGATATTACATTTCTCATGAAAGAAATGCAGGGCCCGCCGGACATGTCGTCTATTCAGGAAAAACACGCCGAATTGACGCAGCTACTTGAAAAATTTAAACGGATATATGAATTTGCTCCGGTACCGTATCATGTTCTGACTTCAACCGGTTTGATAACCGATATCAATGCTAAATGGCTGGAAA
>JAQBFJ010000065.1:0-4595 GCA_032123435.1 Verrucomicrobiota bacterium | reverse complement strand
CCGGCGTCCCCGCCTCGAGTTCCCGAGGAAGAGGGGAATACAGAAGACCGAGGTTACATCAAATCCTGTATTGCTTCGCAATTCTTGATTTGATGCAACGTTGTTCTCAGGGAGAAAAACTCCGAGACCTTCCCTTGCAGGTTGTTGATTTAATTGTGAAACACTCGTTTCTAAATTAAATCAACTCTCTTCTCTTCTTTCTTCTCCGAATCTCCGTGTACTCCGTGGTGAATATCTTCCTTCTCCACCCTGCCTCGCCGAAATTTTCCAAGGAATCAATGATCAACGCTCTGTTCACCTGTTTTCTGTTCCAGGAATTGCCATAGCAAATAAAGACCAACCCCAATGCAAATCGCGCTATCTCCCACGTTAAAAGCAGGAAAATGCCAACCCCAAAAACAGAAATCAAGAAAATCGGTGACACAACCAAGACGCAAGCGATCTATCAGATTGCCTATGATTCCACCCGTCATGAGGCCCATGGCAATTTTATAGACTATGCTTTTGCTTTCAACATGACGATGAAACAATACCAGGAGAATCAGCACTATAAATGAAAGGACAGCCAGCCAACTGCTCAAGCCGGACAATATACCCCAAGCCGCACCAGTATTCTGAATATGTGTAAGATTGAAAAAACCGGGAATGATCACATTCTGATCCATTCCGTGACACAGCGGAATATTTTGCCGCACCAGAAACTTGCTTACTTGGTCCAGCAGCACAATAGTCATGCTTATGGACAATATCAGCATTCCGACTTCTCTCTGCCTCAATCTTCCTGCGACTTGAAATTTGACGATGACGCAGGGGTTTCTCTTCTGCCATTCTTCTCAATATTGGACTGACATTTTATGCACATCCGGACAAAAGGAAGAGCATCAAGACGTACACGTTCAATCGTGCCATTACACTCTTCGCAAACACCATATGTACCTTCCTCAATACGACGTAAAGCATCATCAATTTCAAGCACCGAACTATTCTCAGCACTGGCAATATTAATTGCCATTTGACGATCAAACGCGTCTGTTCCATCCTCTGCAGACACAACAGAATCATTTCTTGTCAATGATTCCGCTTTCAAAGAGTTGATTTGCCGGTCCAACTGCTCGCGCAGTGCGAGCAACTTCGTCCTGAATAATCGTCTTTCCGTTATCTTCATTTTGACCGGCTTTTTTTTCTTCTCCTTATTCACGACCAATTTCACGGGCGTCTTAACAGCATTCTTCCGAGCCTTACCTCGTGGAGCGGCCTTCTTCGTCAAATCCTTCTTTTTCTGCTTCACATTCTTCTTGGTCTTAGTGCTTTTCATTATCATTATAAGTACCCCTGAATTTAAAAGATCGGAACAAGTACCATAATCTCTTTCAGACTGTCAACCATCAATCCATTCTTTCTCCAAGTCAGTTAAACCGGTAATTTCGACTATTGTGCAAACCTCCGAATCCTTCTCTCCCGGAAACTCAACCTTATCTCCAACAACTTTACCTTCAAGCAAACAGGCTAATCTGCTTCCACTCGAAATGATACCAAGATCCTTATCATGATCCCATTCACCAAGAATACAATAGCGACTTTTCTCTCCAGAAGGACGCACAACGGTAACACAAGTGCCAATTCCAGCCTTATCAGCAAGCAAACCGGAAAAATCAATCCCCTTCACATCTTTAAGATCCTGTTCAAGTTCTGTTTGTTTCTGAAGCAGCAGCCTTTGCCGATCTTTTGCAGTTTGATATTCAAAGTTCTCCCTCAAATCCCCATAACTTCGCGCAACACCAATCTCCTTACTGTTCTCAGGAATTGTTTCCTCTATCAACCGGCGGAACTGCTCAACCCTTTCCCTGTAACTCCGCCATGACGTAAAACGCAAGCGCGGCGCAGAGGATTCATCCATTTCTTCTTTCGATGCCATGACCTTCGCCAGCTCAGGATACAGGCTGATCATTTTAGCTATCACCGAACGCCTTGCCACCGCATCCCATTTCTGTGAAGCATCAATGATTTTGACTATGTTCGCCCGCTCATCGTCGTTTAAGAATCGTGACGCCTCTGACAGCCAGTCCTTCTGCTCAAACAGCGCCCGAATATTGTTCTGAATCTTAATACCATTTCGACTATCTGCTCCTATAAGGCTTATCGTCTGCTTCAACAGCTCGTACACACTCCCGACCGACCACTCATCCATCAGCCGCACGTTTCTGCATAACCAGTAGAGAACATCAGGACTAGCCTGTTGCGACAAAATCAGCACCTGTAGTCTGTCGGCGCATTCTTTGCCGCGTCCTGCTGAAACAAGAAAATTGACCGACTCATTAAACACAACAAACGACAGTTGATTCAAACAATTAAAAAGCAACTCAGCCAGCTTCGCAGGACAATGCGCCCCTAAATATTTGAAAACATAAGCAATATGATGCGATGACATATTAGTTGTTGCGGCAACAAATGCGTCAACGCAAAGCAGATTTTCCATGACACGATCAAAATCAAATATCACTTTATTTGAACTGAAATTATTTGCCATGACAACTGCCCGCATAGCCAGATCCCGTTGCTTCCCAACGGCACCTTCTGCGACGAAAGCCAATCTTTCCACGATGATATCACTTGCCTTATCGTCCAGCACCATGTTCTCTTTCTGCAGATCTGCAACAAGTTTGATTATTTTTTCAACGTCACACTCTTTTTTCAGGGCATCAAACCATTCTTCATCATACGCCTTTGCTTTTTCCAGAAGACGTATAGGATCGGCCCTTTGGGCTGGAAGTTCGACAAGAGGATCCTTTTTCAATGTTTTGCGGGCATTATCCCAGAAAATCTTCCAATCAGAATCCGGACTGATTAGCTCGGCCAGAAGTTCTTTGAGTTTTACGGGCGACAAGCATCCGAAACTTCTGATGGCCATACGAACAACTTCACCTGGATTCTTACTGACTAAAACCGCCATCTCGTCAGGATTTCGATATTTGATCGCGAGAATATGAGATTCATCAAGCAACTTAAGCGTCTCGCCGGTATAAGCAAAAGACATTGAATGTCCTTTTTTCCTGTCAAAATCTATTATCACTTTCTCGTAAAAATCATCAACGCGTTTGACCACGCCAAAACCCCACGTCTTTTCGTAACATAATGATCCCTGCTTCACACTTGAAAGGATTTTGAAGCGACGCAAACACTCACCTGTCGGAATTTCAGCATCGTCAAATCCCGCAGACGTTATAAACGAAGCGGCATTGCGTTCATGCAATACCTCAGAAACAACCTTCCTGCATACAACTCGAAATTCCTCGCCCTGGTCGCGCCAGCAGCTTCTCATTATTAAAAGATCAACCAATAACGGCTGTTCTTTCCGCTCAACCAAGACCTCCTGCAAAAGACCGGCCCATTCATCAGCACTGTCAACATCGCCATTTCCTGCAAGAAACAGGAGCACACTCATCATTTCAGCAATCGGACCGTTTTCTCCAGAAAGGCCGCCAAGAAACCATTCCTCAAGCTGATCTTTACTTTTGTATTTTAAATGTTCGGATAATGCCATATAACTCATGTTGTATTAGTTTTTTACATTTAACACAAATAATTGGTCTATGCAACGTTCTGACAAAGAAATAAAAATAGGACAATTTCGGGTAGCGCCTTCCGAAAAGCAAACCTGTCTTATAGATTTCATAGCCAGCAGGTCCAATACATCCAAGAAAAAGGCCAAACGCCTGTTAGACAGCCGAAATGTTTACGTTAATAAGAAGCTGACATGGATGGCCCGTCATCTTCTAAAAACGAATGACATGGTCGAGATCGCATACACCACCGCATCATCTATTGATCCAATTAAATGCATCCCCATACTTTTCAAGGATGATCATCTTATCATTGCTGATAAACCGCCAGGAATCCTTGCCAACGGACCCGACAGCGCGGAAGAACTCCTGTGCAAATATTTGCAGGAACCATCAATCAGAGCAGTACATCGCCTTGACAAGGATACTTCCGGCTGTCTTCTGTTAGCCAGGAATAATGCGGTGTTTGAAGCGATAGTATCTGTTTTCCGCAAAAAAGCCGTGAACAAAACATATCACGCGATAGTAGCAGGCAGGTTTTTTCCGAAAAGGTGCACGATCACGCTCCCTTTAAACGGACAACGCGCCGTAACACATGTTCAGGTACTTGACGCCAATAGTACAGCCAGTCATCTTCTTGTGACTATTGAGACAGGACGTACCCATCAAATACGTAAACACCTTGCCCATGCAGGAACCCCTGTACTGGGCGACCGCCATTACGGTATGCACGCCGTTACGCACAAGACGATGCAGATAACACGTCAAATGCTGCATGCATCCACAATTGAATTCAAAAACCCTCTTACCGGCATGAATATAAAAATCAAGGCGCCTCTGCCAGCCGATTTCAGAACATCCATGACGGCTTTTCGTCTGAAGTAAGGGATGGAAGAGTTTTTTTTAGACAGGATTACAGGATTTACAAGATTAAGATGGTTCAAGAAATCTGGATAAAACGATAGTTTTCTTCCACATTTCCTGAACAGTGCTTCTGATGAAGGAAAGAAGGATTTTACCACGGAGTTCACGGAG
>JAQBFJ010000064.1:0-12094 GCA_032123435.1 Verrucomicrobiota bacterium | reverse complement strand
ACGATGGTCATATCGTCGTACATAGTTGTGTTCAGTTATCCGACTCCGATAGGGTTTCGGCCCGGCCTGCAGAAGGATTGACAGGGGAGAGGGGAGAGGGACTTTTTTTGACAGGATAACAGGATGGACCCGTCTTCGCTCATGGGGGAGCTACGAAGGGCAGGCAGGATCAGGATGTTTATGAAATCTGAAGCAAAACAATAGTTTTGACAGCAGATTTCATAAACGGTGTCCGTGATGAAAAAGATTTGTATCCCAAGCCTCGGCGTTAATCGACGATTCTTATTTCCTGAACATCAGAGATGGTCGTGAAATCTCAACTGGATTATTTAATCCGTTGAGATTTCACGGATCCAGTTCTTAATTCATCCTGTCTCATCCTGTAATCCTGTCAAAAAATCTCTTCTTTCTTATCCCATCCTGTTGTCCTTGGACCCGGAAGGCCTCGCCTTGCCCCCAAAGGGCTCCGGCCCTGAGGGCGGACCTGAGGGTAATCCCGTCAAAAATGCTCTCCCGGGTACTCCAGCGCGTGAGCATATTATTCCTTGCGAGAAAAAAGTGTTGAGCCGTATTCTGTATTCAATTAAGCTTAAGAGTGATGGTATTAATCCTAATGCGGATGGTTACAAAGAAATGGCGTGCGCAATTGCCGATTTGATCAGGAAATCGTCAAATTACTGAGGATAAGGAATATGAACCTTCTGGTGGCAACACGCAACAGGCACAAATTTATGGAGATCGGAGCAATTTTCCATGCGCCCGGTCTTATACTCGAAAGTATGGATGAGGTTTCATCAGATTTGTCTTTGCCTGTTGTTGAGGAAGACGGAGTTACATTCGAAGAAAATGCCATTAAAAAAGCTGTTGCACTCGCGTGTGCGGCCGGACAATGGGCTATTGCGGATGATTCCGGATTGGAGGTGGAAGCGCTTAATGGTGCACCAGGTATATATTCCGCTCGATACGCGGGTGAACCTGTTGATTATGAGGCAAACAACAGGAAGCTGTTTGATAATATGGCTGGAATAGAAAATCGTAAGGCTTGTTTCCGTTGCGTTATTGCGCTTTCTGATCCTGAAGGGTCGGCTGATATTGCTGCAGGCCGATGTGATGGAAGTATAACTGAATCCATGCGCGGGACAAATGGGTTTGGATATGATCCGGTATTTCAGCCGGATGGATATGACTGTACCTTCGCTGAAATGCCGAGTGAGTTGAAAAACAGTATTTCACACAGGGCCGTGGCGCTTCGATTGGCGTGGAAAAAATGGAGTGTAATGCTGGGCGGTTAAGGCGGGCATGATTTCAATATCCAATTCCAATCCATCAGTGGACGGACAAGTGCGGGGACGTGACGATTCGATCCCGATCCCGATTTGGATTTGGATCCCGATTTCGATTTGGATGCGAAGCTTATCAGCTAAGCGTGGTGGTGAAAAATGTGTTCCGGCGGATACGGGTTTCAGGGCTGTTGGGGCTGCATGACTATCTGGGGCAGGTGTACTCCCTGTCCGGCGAAGAGAACATCGAAGTTCTGATTTTGCAGGGCAACAATGGCATTAGGGTTATCGTCGAAATCGAACACCCATTCTGCGGTGTTTTCCGAGCTTTTATGGGCATTGGTTTTGAGGATCTGGCTAGGTGTTACAAGTTTAATTTGAACGTGGAATCCGTTAAGTATTGGAGAGAGCATGCGGATATCGCTTTCATTGAGGGCTGATGATTCCAGTTGTACCGTGCTTCTTGGCAGTAAGAACCGATAATTATCATTTGGTGTTTTTGTGAGTGAAAAGCCGCATACGCGGAAAAGATCGGTTTTGGTCGCTTTGCCCAGATCATCAATTGCAAGTCTAATGCTCACGTATCTGAACTCACGTCGTGTTTCAACCCGGAGATGTTTTACGGTAATACCGTAAGGTTTGTATGAATCAAGTTCTTTACGAATGGAATCCTGGACTGGATCCAGGAGCAGGCGGACATATGTATCCTGGACTGGGTTGGGTTTTGTATTTGCGGAATAGGTGTTTATTTGTTCTTTAAGCTTCAGCATGGCTTTAGCTTGTATGATGGAATTTTCAGTGAGTGAATAAGTCACATCCAGAATGGCTGAGCCGTCTTTCTGGATAGTAAGAGTCTGGTCAAGATTAAGGCAACCGTTGAGGAGGATGGCGCTCAATATCAGAACAGGCCGTGACATACTGTTGATCAAAGTGCGTGTAATACTGTTCATTATTGGATCTCCTTATCATCGGTGAATTTAAAGACAGTTTCTCCAGGCTTGAGCAAGCCCGATTCCTTTCCGATACGTTCGACGAAAGCTGAGTCAGTACAAAACCGTTCCTGATTTATCCGCAGTTCCTTGATCTCTGTCTCTAATTCGCTGATGTTTTGTTCAAGCTCAAGTATTTTGCGATTAAACTCGCGTATGCGCTGTGCTTGAGGCGTGAAAAGGCATATTCCAATTACCACGCATATAACTATTAGCAGGCACCATGCGAACCTGTAAATAAGCACCCAATAATTGATAACGAGGCTATTATTTTTCAGTCCCAAAATGCACCACCTCTATAGTTTCCTTAGATTGCGCCGCCATACACGGCATTAGTTCCCAAAACGTCTTCTATGCGCAAGAGTTGGTTATACTTGCATATGCGGTCGGTGCGGCATAGTGATCCGGTTTTGATTTGGCCGGCGTTTGTTGCCACGGTAAGGTCTGCGATGGTTGTATCTTCCGTTTCACCTGAACGATGGCTTACCACGGATGTATATCCCGCTCTTGACGCCATTTCGATGGTATTAAGCGTTTCCGTGAGTGTTCCGATTTGATTTAATTTTATGAGAATGGAATTTGCCACGCCCATTTTGATTCCTTTTTCGAGGAATTTTGTATTTGTGACGAAAAGATCGTCGCCGACCAGTTGGATTTTATCACCCAGTTTTTCTGTCAGCTTTTTCCAGCCGGCCCAGTCGCTTTCTGCCAGTCCGTCTTCTATGCTGATAATGGGGTATTTTTTTACCCAGTCGGCATAGAAGTCCGCCATTTCCGTGGCTGTTCTTTGTGATTTGTCGCTTTTCTTAAATACATATTTTTTGTTTGATGTCACAAAGAATTCGCTGGATGCGGGATCAAGAGCGATGAATATGTGTTCACCTGCCTTGTAACCGGCTTTGCTTATGGCTTTCATTAATACTTCAAGGGCCTGTTCGTTATTCTTGAGTGCTGGCGCAAAACCGCCTTCATCGCCGACCGCTGTGCTGAGCCCCATATCTTTAAGGACAGTTTTAAGTGCGTGGAACACTTCCGTTCCCATGCGAAGCGCTTCACTGAAACAAGGAGCGCCTTTTGGCATTATCATGAATTCCTGAATGTCAACAGGGGCGTCGGAATGAGCGCCGCCATTGAGAACATTCATCATTGGAACGGGTAATGTTTTGGCGTTGGGGCCGCCGATATATCGGAACAGTGGCAGGCTGCAATATTCAGCCGCGGCTTTGGCTGTTGCCAATGATACTGCCAGCGTAGCGTTAGCGCCGAGTTTTTTCTTGGTGGCGGTTCCGTCCAGGTCCAGCATGGCCGTATCAACGCCCACCTGGTCAAGTGCGTCATATCCAACCAATTCGGCTGCTATTGCGGTTTTGATATTATTTACAGCTTTCAGAACGCCTTTTCCGAGATAGCGTTTCTTATCACCGTCTCTTAATTCAAGGGCTTCATTTTCTCCGGTGGAAGCACCGGACGGAACGGCTGCGCGGCCGATTATTCCGCAGTCGAGCATAACTTCAGCTTCGACGGTTGGGTTTCCACGTGAATCCAGGATTTCTCGCGCATGAATATCTACAATGATTGACATTGGGCCTCCTTTTCGGTCATTTCAAGTGTTATGATTCAGCTTACCTATATAAAGATTAAGTTAAAGACGATAATGAAAAACTGGCATAATTGCAAGTCATAATGTATAAATGGAAAAAGCATGGAAACATTATTATGAAGATAGTTGTAGTGGGCGCTAATGGGATGCTTGGAAGCGATATTGTCAGGGTTTGTCGTGTTGCCGGGATTCATGTGGATGGATATGATCTCCCTGCGCTGGATATTTCCAATGAAAAATGCAATTTCAGTGTTTTGCCTGAATGTGATTGGGTCATTAACTGTGCTGCTTATACAAATGTTGATGGGGCGGAAACGGATTGGGAAACGGCATTTGCTGTAAATGCAGATGGGGCAGGGCGTTTGGCGGCATGGTCGTGGAAGAGGGAAATATCTTTTATGCATATCAGTTCGGATTATGTATTTGATGGAACATCCTCACGGCCATATAAGGAGGAAGATCAGGTTAATCCTTTGAACAAATACGGCGAAAGCAAGCTGGCTGGTGAAAGGGCCGTCAGATCTGCCTGTCGGAATTCTCTTATAGTGCGGACGCAGTCGCTTTTCGGTGTGAGCGGTGTTAATTTTGTTAAGACAATTATGAGGCGTTTGGCTGAGGACAATGGCCCGATCCGGGTTGTTGATGACCAAAGGATGTCTCCTACCAGTACTGTTCATCTTGCGCGTGCTATTTTGGGTTTGCTGAAATTGGGGAAAGACGGCATAATTCATGTATCGGCGTCGGGAAACTGTACATGGTACGAGTTTGCGTGCGCTATTGCCGGTGAAATCAGGGTGGACGCGGAAATTGTGCCGATAAAATCAAGTGAAATAGACAGGCCGGCCCGAAGGCCGACGTATTCGGTCTTGGATAATGGGCGATACGAGGAGTGGACATCCGACAGGATGCCGTTATGGAGAGAAGGTATGCTTGAATACCTGCGCTGTTTAGAATGAATACGGGTGGCATCAGATTATGAGAATTCTTGTTACAGGCGGGGCTGGATTTATAGGCAGTAATTTCGTGCGTTATATGCTTGTGAAATATCCTGACGTGGAGATTGTAAATTTCGACCTGCTGACTTATGCAGGAAATCTCGATAATTTAACAGGAATTGAAGATGATCCACGTTACAGTTTTGTGCGGGGTAATATAGGATCAGTTGAGGATGTTGAAGGTGTTTTCAAGAGTATACGAATAGATGCTGTTGTAAATTTTGCCGCCGAAAGTCATGTGGACAGAAGTCTGCATATTGGAGCGACGGCTTTTGTTGAGACGAACGTGCTTGGCGTTCAGGTGTTGCTTGATGCGGGCAGGAAGTATGGCGTTAAGCGGTTTGTTCAGGTTTCTACCGATGAGGTGTATGGAAGTATCGAGGATGGTGGCCGGTTCTCGGAGGATTCGCTGATTCAGCCGAATAATCCCTATGCTGCAACGAAAGCCGGCGCTGATTTTCTGGTTCGGGCGGCGCATAAGTCGTATGGGTTCGACACGGTGACAACGCGTTGTTCCAATAATTTCGGGCCATACCAGTTTCCGGAAAAATTGATTCCATTGATGATAACGAACGCGCTTGAAGACAAAAGTCTGCCTGTTTACGGTGACGGAATGCATGTCAGGGACTGGATATATGTTCTCGACCATTGTTCGGCTGTGGATATTGTGCTTAGAAAAGGTGTGTCGGGTGATGTTTACAATATAGGCGGTAATCATGATGTGTCTAATATAGAAATTATAAAACTAATTTTAGGAATTCTGGGAAAACCGGAATCGTTGATCGAGCATGTCAAAGACAGGCCCGGTCACGACCGGCGGTACGCGATAGAATCCGGTAAAATAGAAAAGGAACTGGGATGGCGTTGCGAGCATTCTTTTGATCAGGCTTTGCGGTCGACTGTAACATGGTATTTAGAAAACCCTCAATGGTGGCGGAGGGTTAAAAGCGGAGAATATACGGATAGTTATGCAAGAATCTATGGAACCAGAAGGTAAATCCACGTGTTCGCGTTACCGCGGCTTTAAAAGTGTATGGCAGTTTATGAAAGAAGGCGTATGGGACGCTGAGATTACGACTATGCCTGTACTGCCGCGTCTTGGGATCAAGATTGTGCGCGTTATACATCTTGTTATCAAAGGTTTTCGCGAGGACGAGTGCCCCCTGCATTCTTCGGCCCTTACATTCAATACACTGTTGGCTATTGTGCCTATTTTGGCATTGTCCCTGGCGCTCGCGCGTGTATTCGGCGGCGCTGAACTGGCGCAGGAAAGAATACAGGGAATGGTATCTGAATTTACGGCGCGGTTTGAAGTAACTGTACCGATGGAAGAAGGGGTTAATGAGCCGGTTAGCGTTGAATCGGCGGAAGTCGATATTTCCGACAGTGTATGGGGGCCGAAAAAACTGGCTGAAGAATTGCATGGTATTGTCAACGCTGGGTTTAGACAGGTTGAACAGATTAATTTCGCGGAATTGGGTGGTGTTGGTTTAATACTTCTTATATGGATGGTTGTGGCCGTATTGGGGCGTGTTGAAGCGTCTTTCAACAGGGTATGGGGCGTTACTTGCGGCCGGCCGCTTTTGCGCAAATTCACGGATTATCTGTTCATGGTAATTATATTGCCGTTTCTGATAACCATGGCTTCGGCATTGCCGGTTGTGGATCTGGTCTCGAGTTTCAATGCCTCGACTGCAGAAGGCATTAAGTCTGTATTAGGTTCGAGATTTCTAAATAATGTTGCTCCAGTACTTGTTACTATTTTTACGTTGACGATTGTAGTGAAGTTTATGCCGAACACGAAAGTACACATAGGGCCTGCTGTTGTAGGCGGCATTGTGTCCGGCCTGTTGTTTGTAAGCTGGTTATGGATTTGCGCTGCGATTCAGGTTGGTGTTGTAAAATACAGTAAACTTTATGGCAGTTTTGCGATAGTGCCTATTGTTCTGGCGTGGGTCTATGTGAGTTGGGAGATAATTCTTTTTGGCGCTGAAGTGGCGTTTGCGGTTCAGAATTGTACTACTTACCGGATGGAACAGGGCGCGCACAGGGCGAATATGCGATCGCGCATAATGCTGGCATTATCTGTGGTGGCGGAGACAGGGAAGGTAATGACCGGGGGTTCAAGTCATGGTTTTGAAATTTCCGCTTATGCGGCTGATAAAAAGGTGCCTGTAAGACTTTTGAATGACATTGTTGATGAACTGGTGCATGCCGGAATACTGGCAGAACTGTCAGGTAATGAAGGGCGTTTTGCCTTATTGAGGTCGCCGGGCAATCTTGCGGTCAAAGAAATAATAGATATTATTATTTGTTCAGGAGTTAAGCCTGAGAAGCTGGGGCTTGGTGGAATGGATCCACACATAAAGGAAGTGGTTAGATTGGCTGTTAAAGGGATGGATGAATCGCTGAAACGGTTGTCTGTTGAAGATCTTATAACGTCAACGACAAATGCCTGAGTGAACGGTGTTTCTGATTGGGAAAAGAAGAGAATATTAGACAGGATTATTTAATTCCATTGAGATTTCACGAATCCTGTTCTTAATTTATCCTGTCCTATCCTGTAATCCTGTCAAAAATGCTCTCCCGGGCACTCGAGGCGGGCAGGCGAGGGAAGTGAGAAAAGGTTTTCTCCAATGAGGATGTGGTGAATCATGAGTCCGATAGACTTTAAAAATGATTTGAACAAGGAACAGCTGGCTGCTGCGACGGGGCCGGACGGCGTGTTGCTTGTGCTTGCCGCAGCCGGAACGGGCAAGACGAGAACGCTGGTGTATCGCGTGGCTCATATTATTGAAAAAGGCATTGATCCGGAGAGAATTCTTCTGCTTACCTTTACTAACCGTGCGGCGCGTGAAATGCTGGAAAGAGCCGAGATTGTTTCCGGTCGCGGCATAGGCGGTATATGGGGAGGGACCTTTCATCATATGGCAAACAGAATACTGCGTCAGCATGCTGGACTGGTCGGGTATGCCAGGGATTACGCTATTCTTGATGGTGACGATTCGCGTTCGATTATCGGCAGATGCATGACGGACCTTAAAGTGGATAAGAAGGATTTCCCCAAACGCGATGTTCTGCTTTCACTGCTCAGCGCGTCCGTAAATACAGGAACTCCATTATCTGAAATGGCGATTAACCGTTTTGGTGATTCCATAGCAGGCTATGTGGTACGTGTTGTGCAGGGATATATTGATAAAAAACAGGCGCTTGGCGCAATGGATTTCGATGATTTGCTGGTGAATTGCCTTAGGTTATTCGATGAAAATTCGTCGATTCTGGAAAGATATCAGGAAAAATTTGCTCATGTTCTTGTGGATGAATATCAGGACACAAATGCAATTCAGGCGGGGTTGGTTGATAAAATAGTGTCAAAGAACAGGAATTTGTTCGTTGTTGGCGACGATTTTCAATGCATATACTCGTGGCGAGGGGCGGATTATCATAATATTCTGACATTTCAGGATCGATATCCGGATACGCAAATATATAAATTAGAGACGAATTACCGTTCCACGCCAGAGATACTTGAAGTCGCGAACGCGTCTATCAAAGGCAACCCGGACCAGTTTCAAAAAACCCTTAGACCAACACGGGAGAAATATAAAAAACCATGTGTTGTGAATGTGCGTGACGGTGGCGAGCAGGCAAGATACGTCGTAAGCCTGGTGGGGCAGATGCGGAGAGAAGGATATTCGTTGTCGGACATGGTGGTTTTGTACCGAGCCCACTTTCATGGCATGGAACTTCAAATGCAGTTGATCAAGGATAACGTGTCTTATACAGTGACTTCGGGTGTAAGATTCTTTGAGCAGGCGCATATAAAGGATATATGTTCGATTCTGCGCATCCTTGAAAGCTCCAGAGATGAAATCGCCTTTTATAGACTTGTGCAGTTAATGCCTGGCATAGGTGTTAAACGATCGGCATCCATCTGGCGAAAGATCAAGGACGATTTCAATATACGTAATAATTCTAGTCGCAAACGACTGATGGATGTGATTCCAGCAGAGGCTCGAAACGAATGGGCGAAAATAGATTCATTGTTCTCTGAATACGGAGAGGAAGAATTACACAAAAAGGGAGGGGCTTTTGTTCAGAGATTCGTGGAAGTGTTTTATTCCATGTACTTGACTAATACTTATGAAAATCATGAACGGCGTCTGGAGGATATTCAGGAATTAGCGCTTTATATCGATCGATGCGGAACCGTAAGTGATTTCCTGAATGACGTAGCGCTTATGACCAATGTTGATTCTGAGTATGAGCATCCTGATCATAACAAACGCGATTACCTTAAGTTGAGCACAGTGCATCAGGCAAAAGGGTTGGAATGGCCTGTTGTCATTATATTGTGGGTCACGGAGGGCATGTTTCCGTCGGCGCGTGCTGTTTCGGAATCTGTTACTGGTGAAGCTGAGGAAAGAAGATTGTTTTATGTGGCCGTGACAAGGGCTAAGGATGAGTTGTGCATTTGCGTGCCCCAGGTAAGGCGTACCCGTGATGGAGGTGTTTTCACGTGTGACAGATCCAAGTTCGTGAAGGAAATACCGGCCGGCCTTGTGGATGAATGTTATCCCGGCTTCATTTGACCGCATGGAAACAACGTTTGGGCGGACGACATGTTTAGACCCCGCCTGTAGCGCTTGAAGCCGCAGGCAATGCGGGCAGGCAGGATAACAGCCATTTTACCACAGAGGTCACGGAGGCACGGAGAATATCCTTCTCCGAGCTACGCAGGGCAAGCAAAAACCGGAGGTTGCATCAAATCCAGCATTGCTTCGCAATCCATGATTTGATGCAACGTTGTTGTCGGGGAGTTAGAATGGAGAAATAATTTAATTGTATACCTCATCTCCTCCTGACACAGGTTGTTGATTTAATTTGAGACGTCAGTCCCGAATTAAATCAACTCTCTTATCTGTATTGCTCCGTGCCTCCGTGAACTCTGTGGTAAAATCTTTTCCCTCGGGAGACAAATCACGGATTACGCGGATAGCGCACTCCGTGGCGGAAAAGGTTTACGATGTCAGGACTTTTGCACCGGCGGACGGCTTGATGACGCTGATGTCGCATGGATGCTGGAATTTCTTTTCGAAACCTGATCTAAGAACTTTCTCAGCCATTTCCGCGTCACGCGGGTGTGTCAGGATAACAACACTTCCTCCGAATCCGCCTCCCGAAAGCCGGGCTCCAAGAACGCCGGGGATATTTTTAGCCTGTGCTACAACGTAATCCAGTTCTTTGCATGAATTTTCAAAATTGATTCTTGAGCTTTCATGCGATTCATACATCAGGGCCCCGAATGCGCTGAGATCATTGTTCATCAGCAGGTCTTTTCCTTTAAGTACGCGTTCGTTTTCGCCGATCACGTGCGCGGCGCGTTTTGCGACAACAGGATCCATGGCTGGAGCCAGTTCAGTATATTCGCACCAGCTTACGTCGCGCAAAGCGGAAACAGGATGAGAAAGTTTTGCCGAAAAGAATGTTGCCGCCGATTCGCATTTTTCACGGCGTTCGTTGTATTCACTGTCAACGAGCTGATGTTTAACGTTGGTGTTACACATGAGAAAGCAGACATCTTTTCCGGCTGGGATATTCTGAATATCCAATGATCTGAAATCGGTCATCACAAGATGATCATCCTTGCCGTAAAGGCTGGAAATCTGGTCGAGCAGTCCGCATTTGGTGCCGGCATATTCATGTTCGGCGCGTTGTCCTATTTTAGCGAGAGTGAGTTTGTCGATATCAAGTTTATAAAAAGAGCAGAAAGCGAGGCCGGCGGCCATTTCCAGCGCGGCGGAACTCGAAAGGCCCGCGCCCAGAGGTATGTTGCTCAGGAATAGACCGTTGAAGCCAGTATTGATGTTGCCGTGCTCGCGCAAACCGGCCAGAACACCGATGACATAATTCTGCCAGGTATTGACCTTGGACGGGGTAATGTGTGATATGTCAAAAGACGTCTCTTCCATTAAATCGCCGGCAACCAGTCTGCACGTGGTGTTATTTGAAGGGCTTGCCAGAAAGACGGTGCCCATATTAATGGCGACCGAAAGTACGAACCCCTCATTATAATCGGTATGGTTTCCCAGTATTTCCACGCGACCGGGCGCATAAGCGGCGATGGAGTGAGGTAACCCGTAATGGTCGATGAATTTTTCGACCGTGTTATCAAGAAGAATATGATTGATCATAAGAAATTCGAAATTCGTGTTTTGAATGATAATAGGAGAAAGTATTGGTATCGCCCTGAATATTCAAGGATATTCTAGCTGTTTTTTATTCAGGAAGTTTCATCAATGGGAATCAATACCTAATTGTCGGATAAATGCAACGTTTTCATCAATAACTTACCATGATCCGACCCCAATGTTATATCGTTGGACTTAATGGGTGTTAGGTCTTTCCCATTTCGGTGATACGCCATTTGCCAATATATGGATTTCTTTTTTTCATTTCTCTCAAGTTATAACGATTGAATGACCGAACCAGTGAGGACGCGTATCGCGCGGCCTTACTGGGTACGTATCGATTCTCATGTTCGGCTAATAGTGGTATCGAGCCTGAGCAATGAGGAGTTGGTTCTTCTCAACAGAGTAGACTAAGCGGTGCTCATCTGTGATACGTCGCGACCAGAATCCCGTCATGTCGTGCTTCAGTGGCTCCGGTTTCCCGATCCCATCAAAGGGGTCGCGCTCGATTTCCTTGATCAGTTGAACAATGCGCATGGCAATCTTCCGGTCATGATCTAGCCAGTAGGTGAAGTCATCCCAGCCTTGGTCAGCGAAAATGATTTTCATTACAGCTCCGGAAGCTCATGTTCGCTTCCGTCTCCGGAGCGTAGCTGATCAACAGCTTCGCGTAGGCGCTTAGCATTCTTTGGGCTACGCAGGAGGTATGCGGTTTCTTCTAGTGAAGCATAGTCCTGCATCGACATCATCACGACTGCTTGATCTCGCCTCCGGGTGATTACAACTGGGTCGTGATCCTCGCATGCGCGTTGCATTATTGTTGCCAAATTCTCTCGGGCTGCTGTGTACGTTATCGTTTTCATATGGACAGTATCCCGTACATGCGGCGGTATTGCAAGCTCTATTTTGAGCCGAACAACTTAATTTTAGACAGACATGTCGGAAGTGCTGGAAAGGGCGTTGCAAGTCCGGCATACCTGCTGTTTTTGTTCATTGTTTCATTAATTATCTACGGGGATAATAGGTCATAACAAGCCCA
>JAQBFJ010000063.1:0-3831 GCA_032123435.1 Verrucomicrobiota bacterium | reverse complement strand
ACCCGATTTCGACGTGTCTCGACACGCCCTCATCCGGATCCCTTCTCCAAGCCCTTGATCTGTCGCAACCTACACGCTCTCGTCACGAAACTTCATGAATAATGCACGCTAAACTGTTGGATCTGAATCGGCATGCAGTTTGATTTCTTGAATGGCGCAATATAAAACCGGGACAACAAACATCGTTAGAAACTCGATTATCATCCCGCCAAATGTGGGGATTGCCATGGGTACCATGATGTCTGCTCCCCGTCCCGTGGATGTCAGAACTGGTAACAATGCCAGGATGGTCGTAGCTGTGGTCATAAGGCAAGGACGAACACGTCTTTCGCCTGCCCGGAGAGCGGTCGTGCGAATTTCTGCGATAGTCGACGGCTTCTTGTCTTTGAACGATTGTCTCAGGAAAGTTGCCATAACGACACCGTCATCAGTAGCAATACCAAACAGTGCCAGGAATCCAACCCAGATGGCGACGCTCAGGTTGATCGGGTGCATCTGGAATAATTCTCTCATATCAACGCCGAAGAAGGAGAAGTTAAAGAACCAGCCCTGCCCATAAAGCCAGATCATGATGAATCCACCTGACCAAGCCACAAGTACTCCTGTGAACACCAGCATGGATGTAGTGATGGATCGGAACTGGAAGTAGAGAATCATAAAGATAATGAACATAGCCAAGGGCAACACAATCTGGAGGCGCTTTTCGCTTCGAATCTGATTCTCAAATGTTCCGGCAAACTTGTAGGTGACTCCTTCAGGTATCTTCAGATCACCGGAAACTGCTTTGGCTTGCAGGTAGCGCTCACAATCCTCTTTAACATCTACTTCGGCATGACCAGGTTTTTTGTCAAACAAGACGTATGTTACCAGTGCGCTTTCTTCGCTTTTGATGACTTGCGGGCCACGCCGATATTGGATTGCACCTTCCTTTATCAGATTCTTGAGTGGGATTTGCTGTTTACTGTCCATGAGACCTGCGGGAACGAGCACTCGCTCAAGAGACTCTATTGTATCGCGCAGTTCTCGTTTGTAGCGAACCTGCACTTTGTATCGCTCTCTTCCCTCCACGGTTGTAGTAACCGGCATGCCGCCGATGGCTGTCTGTATGACATTCTGCACGTCCGTGATGTTGACGTTGTAACGAGCGATAGCTTTGCGATCTATGTCAATTTCCAGGTAAGGTTTGCCGACAATCCTTTCAGCATTAACAGAGGCGGCCTTCACGGAGGGTACTTCTCTGAGAAATCTTTCCATCTGAATTCCAACGCTTTCGAGCTGCTCCAGTGTAATCTTGCCCTTTCCGAAGATTTTCACGCCCATAGGTGCCCTCATGCCGCTTTGCAGCATGACGATACGTGCTGCAATAGGCTGAAGTATGGGCGCAGACGTTGTTCCTGGTATTTCCGTTACTCTGATTATCTCATCCCAGATATCGTTGGGATTCCTGATGCCGGCCCAGGCGACTCTTCCTTCATTCAGCGCCGGATCCAAAGCTGGTCGCCACAGCCTGAACGGCTTGCCTTTGGGATCAGGAATAAGCTGATCGCCGTTGTCCCGTACGAACTTGCCTTTCACATTGTATGGTTCACCGTCAGGCGCAAGCATCGGCACTCCGTCCTCATTTCGGAACAGATCCACCTCAGCATCCAGCATCTTAAACAGGCGGTTTCCTTTTGCGTCTACGAAGTATTCGTCTTTGTAATTGATTAATGTTTCAATCATTGAAATTGGTGCCGGATCAAGAGGGGTTTCAGCGCGTCCAATCTTACCTACCGCCATTTCAACTTCCGGCAATGCTGTAAGGGCCATATCTTGTTTGCGCAGAACATCCATGGCTTCACCAATAGAGGCATGCGGCATTGTTGTAGGCATCAGAAGGAAGGAACCTTCATCCAGGCTGGGCATGAATTCTTTTCCCAATCCCTGCCATATGATTAGTCCAAGGATTATGATGCATGTTGGGAGCAGGAGGAATTTACCTTTATTATTAAGGCACCATTTCAAAATCCTGCTATAGAACCGATAGAAAACATAGACCATAAGAAGAAATCCACCGATCGTGCCCACCACGAATACAAGGTTTCTGATTAAACCTTTATCAATACCCAGAGGCATCCAATGGCGTGTCAAAAATACCGCAACAACGAGTACGGCGAAGTAGTTAAAGATTTTTGAAGCCTGCTTTGCGATTTGCTCAGGGAGATATTTCCCAAGCAGTTGATACGATGCGATAATCAGAATTACAAGTCCAGGCAGCCATGAGCCGGAAAGCTTTACCGCTGCAATGGCAAGAATAGTCAGAAGTGTCGGGTAGATATACTTTGGCCAGCCGGATCGTGTTTTGTTTTTCGGGAATAGCATATGGGCAATTGGCGGAATTAGGGCAAGGGCAACTATTAACGATGAAAGAAGAGCAAAGGTTTTTGTCCAAGCAAGCGGCTTGAACAATTTTCCTTCAGCCGCTTCCATTGTAAAGACAGGCAGAAAGCTGATAACGGTGGTTAATACTGCTGTGAGAACGGCGCTCCCTACTTCAATTGTCGCATCATAGACGACTTGAAGGCTGGAATCTCCTTCTTTGGATTCTGTCAATTTTCTGAGAATATTTTCATTGAGCACAATGCCCATATCAACCATTGTACCAATTGCTATGGCTATTCCCGAAAGGGCCACGACATTTGCGTCCACGCCAAATATCTTCATGGCAATGAAACACATCAGAACAGCTATAGGCAGAAGGCCGGATATGAGCGCCGAACTGCGCAAGTGCATGAGCATCAAGATGACCACTATGATGGTGACCAGCATCTCTTCCCATAGTGCAGTTTCCAGAGTCTGAAGCGTTTCTTTAATCAGGCCGGTACGATCGTAGAAGGGCACCAAGGACACTTTTGAAGAAATTTCTTTTGTGGTCCCATCCGGTTGTCTGACATTGACAGTTTTTTCTGGCAGTGTGGACGCAATCTGAGCGATCTTCTCATTGACTCGCTTTATGACGGCGAGAGGGTTTGCTCCGTACCTTACAACGACCACGCCGCCTACCGCCTCAGCTCCGCTTTTGTCCAAGGCCCCGCGCCTGAGCGCAGGCCCCAATGCGACTCGTGCAACATCCCTGACTCGAATGGGCACATTATCTGTTGCCTTAACGACGGCATCTTCGATGTCAGTTATTGTTTCAACGAATCCCAATCCGCGAATGATGTATTCTACTCTGTTGATTTCCAGCGTTCTGGCACCGACATCCAGATTCGAGCTCTTTACCGCTTTGACTACCTGTTGAAGCGTGACGTTATGAGCTCGCATGGCATCAGGGTCAAGGTCGACTTGATATTCCTGGACAAAACCGCCAACAGAAGCGACTTCGGAGACTCCCGGGACTGCCAGAAGTTCGTAGCGAACCTGCCAGTCCTGGATACCCCTGAGTTCATGAAGATCCCATCCCCCTGTGGGCTTGCCGTCTTTGTCTTTACCTTCAAGCGTATACCAGAAAACTTGTCCCAGAGGAGTTGCGTCAGGGCCAAGAGTAGGCTTCACATCATCTGGGAGGGAGCCTTGTGGTAGAGAATTCAGTTTCTCCAGCACTCGCGTACGTGACCAATAGAAATCCACATCTTCATTAAAAATAACGTAGATCGACGAGAAGCCGAACATGGAAAAGCTCCGTACGGTCTTTACGTCCGGAAGACCAAGAAGCGCTGATGTCAAGGGATATGTAACCTGATCCTCCATATCCTGCGGGGATCGGCCCATCCATTCCGTGAAGACAATCTGTTGATTCTCGCCGATATCGGGAATGGCATCGACCGGCACAGGGTCACGTGGCAGATCACC
>JAQBFJ010000062.1:0-6285 GCA_032123435.1 Verrucomicrobiota bacterium | reverse complement strand
GCTCCATGGCAATGGATGGAGGAAACAACCATATTCGGGGTGCAGTTTCCCGGAACTGATGAGATTGGCTACGTCAGTGTAATGGGCAACATTGAAGAACACTATGCAGTCTCCGTCTATCTCGGTGATGAAGCGTTGAACAAGTTCTGGGACATTCAGAACGCGCCGCAAACCAGGGAGAATGCGGAACGGATTCTTGAACTGCCTCAGCTTATGGCCTCGTTTGAGGATCACGATATGGTTGAGCAAAAAGACCGAGGTATCATCAAGCAGTTAGGTTTGAAATATCGGGGCAAGAACGGCTGGCCTCTCTTCCGTAGTTATAGACCCGGCTTCTACCCATGGTTCCTGGAGCAGGATGAGATTGGGAAGCTGACCATTGCGTTAGAGCAGACAGCCGGCATGGCAATGCGCCTCGAAGATGAACCCGGGATACTCGAGATGAAAAGGAATCGGGATTTCCTTGTGCGTGTACCCAGAGAAGACGGTAACGATATGATATGGGAGGATGCTGTCAGGAAATTGCCGGCGCCTGTTCCTTTCACTCTGACATTCAAGATCGATCACAAAGAGATGGAAGCCCTGAAAGGCATGCCGAAAGACATCAGATCTGCTGAAGTGGAATTCTTTCTGGCACCTGCAGGAGTTGCAGAGCCGGGAAAACGGCCGACCTTCACCTATATGCTCCTGGCTGTTGAGACCGAGAGCTTCTTCATCCTGGGCACCGAGCTTCTGCAGGCGACAGATGGTCTCCACAGAATGTGGGAAGCAATACCGGCCAAACTCGTTTCCATTCTCAACAAGGCGCAGTTCGTACCAAAAGAAATCCGTGTATCGTCGCCCAGACTCTACCAGTTCTTGGCCCCTGTTCATGAGGATCTCGGGATGGAAATATCGTTCTATGAGAATCTTCCGGCAATTGAAGACGTAAAGGAATCCATGCGAGACTTCATGTTGAACAGAAGATAGGAGACATGCTCGCTTCGCGAGTTCCCGGAACCATTTTTCTCGGCGCTACCCTCGCGCCTCGTAGTGAACTGCGTTCTGCATCTCACCTTGTATATGTGATAATGCTAACGTACTATTGGCTTGCCATACGTAGCTCGGAGCAAAATCTATCACTCATTCAATATACAATGCCTGAGCGGAGCAAAGGCCAAGGGTGGCCCGCCTTGAGGCTCATACAGAAACACACTTCGCGTCTCCCGCTCCGGGAACTTCCGGAAACAGATCGTAAAACAGAGTAAACGCCATAGTTACCTCACTGACCGTTCCTATTCCGTGTTGCTCGAAATGTCCAGTGTCTTGGCGATGCCATCAAGAATGGTTCTTACTTCCAGGTGTATTTCATCCGCCTTCATCTGTTCGGCTAAAGCAACACGAGTGCCAGCTATGCTGGAACGAGGGTTGCCGGGGTAATAGTATTATTCAGTCAGGAAGATCATTGCTTTTCAAAATAGGTTCTAATATCTTGAAGGAGGTTCGACCAAATGAGATTTTTTGCAAATCTGCGATTTTCCGAAATTATTTTCCACGGATTCGGATACTCTACACACAGAACAGGGACTGCTCTGTCCGCCCACCGAGAGGATGACTTCTTATTCCGCGAAACGGAATTTCGTCTGTGACAAAATTCCGTTTCGCCAGATTGATGATCGTGAAAAGTGACCGAAAAAGAGGGGTTTTCCGATCCGGCATGACTGCCGGAAATTGGAGTGAAAGAGTCACGTGCGGCGAAGCCGCCGTGACGAGAAGAAGTTTTTGCCGCACGTTCTTTGGAGGCGAGCGTCTGCCGCGTAGTGGCGTTTTCTTTTTCCATCGGCTCGATTAGCGATAGGTTCGAGCCGATTTTTCGATGAAAATCTCTTAATTCTTCCAGAACCTTGGAAGAAGCTATTATTCCCGCCTGAATAGCTGAGTTTACGAAGTTAGACAGTGGTTCAATCCAAGCAGTGCCTTGACTCTCAATACGGCGTATCCTCTCTCTGCTTAATGTTCGCCTTTTGCAAATTGATTTTCCGGTATTATTTTGGCAATGTGAGTGGCTTGAAATAAATGTAATCAGGAATGAACGACGAAATGAAATCATTTGAATTGCAACTGACACCTCACGGTTTGGTGATGCCATTGCCCTACGAGGATGACGAGCGCTGGGCGAGTGGCGTAGTTTCTCGTTTCTCAGAACATGAAGCCGCAGGTCTGGTGGCTTTGGCCGCAGGAAATGTGCCGCATCATGTAAAAGCTTCTGTTTCGTTCTGGCATGATATTGCCGCAGAGTTCCTGCAAGCTCTTTGTCATGTGCCGGAAACTGAAAAGTTTACGCATAATTCTGTCGAACCGCCCGCCACAGGATTGTTAACTGAATGGGTCTTGAATGCACCGCCAATGCAGGGCGCTGAATACATAACTCCTGATGTTCTCAACAGTGTCTGGCAGCGCATGCTTGACTGGACACAAACACAAGTCGGTGAGTGTGGAGGGACAGGCGCATTCTTAAGCACATATGCACCACAATGGATCCGCGTTGGACGCGTAACCCTGCATCTGGCTGAAAACAGGAATGATGCTCATTATCCGTTTGCCTTTATGGCCACCTATTCAGCCGGTTTGTCCCGCTCAGGACGGGTGCGACGTCTTCCCTTGGGCCGGGCTTTACAGGAGTACGCCGGAGCGCGCAGGAAACCGGAGCTTTTGAAACTTCTTTCCCCTCTGCATGCAGCAGCGAAGCAGAGTGAGCTGATCGCTGATATGGTGGATACCGGTGACGTTTTTCATCCCATTGTCTGGACACCCGATGAAGCTTATGCGTTTCTCAAGGAGATTCCAGTCTATGAAGAATGCGGTCTTCTTGCTCAACTTCCCGATTGGTGGCAAAAAAGAGCGCGTCCGCGCGTGTCTGTAACAATGGATAGAGCAACGCATGCCGTGTTGGGCAAGGATGCGCTGCTTGATTTCAGCATGTCTGTTGCATTGGGAGATCAGCAACTTTCCGCTGAGGAGATAGAGATGCTGCTGAGCAGCAATCATGGGCTTGTTATGTTACGGGGGAAATGGGTTGAAGTTGACAGCGAGAAGCTGAATGAAGCACTGACGCATTGGCAGAAAATCGAGCAACAGGTTGGTTCTGACGGAATATCTTTCATTGAAGGCATGCGCCTGCTCGCCGGGGCATCCGCTGATTTGAAAGAAGACGAGTCAATTCAAGAACATGCGTCATGGGCGTTCGTGGAGCCGGGTGAGCATCTTCGTGAAATGTTGGCAGGACTGCGCACGCCCACCGGACTCAACGGACCACCGCCACCGGATTTCTGCGGCACACTGCGCGATTACCAGGTCGCCGGGCTGAATTGGTTGTGGCTCTGCTCTCGGCTCGGCGTTGGATCCTGCCTCGCTGATGATATGGGGCTTGGTAAAACTATTCAGATTCTAGCGGCTCTATTGAGACACAAGAAAAAGACCAGGAAGAAAACAGCGGCGCCTTCTTTGCTGGTGATTCCCGCATCGTTGATCGGCAATTGGAAAGCTGAATCCGCCAAATTCGCGCCAAGTCTGAATCTCGTTATCGTACACTCGTCCGAAACACCTAGGCAGACGCTTGCCAAAATTGCGGCTGATACACAGGAAAGTCTGCATGGCGCTGATTTGGTGATCACAACCTACAGCATGGCCGCGCGCCTTGACTGGCTTTCTTCCGTAGAATGGGAATGGGTAATACTTGATGAAGCGCAAGCCATCAAGAATCCGTCCGCGCGACAGACTAAGGCTGTCAAAAAGCTCTGCGGAAAAGCTCGTGTTGCTTTGACAGGTACGCCTGTCGAAAACCGTTTGGGCGATCTTTGGTCCATCTTTGATTTTCTTAACCCAGGACTGCTTGGAAGCGCGGCGCGCTTCAAATCATTCGCCAAAACATTGGAGAAGAGGAAACATGCTCGCTACGCGCCACTTCGTAATCTGGTCGCGCCCTATATTCTGCGGCGAATGAAGACAGACCCCGACATTGCTCCCGATTTGCCCGAAAAAACCGAGTTGCAAGTCTTCTGCGGCCTGGCCAAACCTCAGGCGGTGCTCTACAAGCAAAACGTAACCGCACTTACCAAAGCGCTTGATCAGACGGATGGCAGTACCAACCTTCAGCGCAGAGGTCTTGTGCTCAGCTATCTGATGCGTTTTAAGCAGATATGCAATCATCCAAGCCAACTTACGGGTGATGGAACCTATGATCCTTCTGCGAGCGGCAAGTTCAACAGACTGCAATCTTTATGCGAAGAAATCTCCTCACGCGGCGAGAAGGCTTTGATATTTACTCAATTCCGCGAAATAGCAAATCCACTGTCAGAATTTCTGACTACAGTATTCGGGCGTGAAGGACTGGTTCTGCACGGTGGAACAGCCGTCAAAAAACGTAAGCATCTTGTCGCGGATTTTCAGCATGAGAACGGCCCGTCATTCTTTGTCTTGTCGATCAAAGCAGGAGGCACAGGCCTGAACCTGACGGCAGCCTCGCATGTAATACACTTTGATCGCTGGTGGAACCCGGCAGTCGAAAACCAGGCTACTGACCGTGCGTTCCGTATAGGCCAGCAAAAAAACGTATTAGTCCACAAGTTTGTCACACGGGGCACGATCGAGGAAAAAATTGACGCCCTTCTTCAAGGAAAACAGGAGATGGCTGATGCCCTGTTGGAAGGGAGTGCAGAGAAAGCCTTGACGGAAATGAACGACGAGGAAATACTTAACATGGTATCGCTGGATATTGAACGCGCAAAGGTATGATTATTGTGAGAAGAAGACGTAGACATAGATATGATGATTACGGCGGATGGCCTCAATATGTGCCCGTGGCCGAGCGCCGGGCTCAGGCTAAACGTGAGGTTAACAAACTGCGCAAAAAGGGACAGGATATCCAGCCGGTTGAGATCGATGGCCGTACGATTGCACGCAGTTTCTGGGGTAAAAGCTGGTGCAGGCATTTGGAATCATTCGGCGATTACAGCAATCGCCTGCCGCGTGGCCGGACCTATGTTCGTAATGGATCAGTCTGTCACCTGGCTATCACGCACAAAAAGGTCGAGGCCATGGTTTCCGGTTCGGAGATGTATAACGTTACCGTCGATATCAAACCGCTCGATAAGAAGAAATGGAACAGGCTGAAGCAACGCTGTACAGGTAAAATCGGTTCGCTTATCGAGTTACTGCAAGGCAAGCTGTCGGACGAAATAATGCGCAGTGTAACCGATCGCAAGCTAGGTCTTTTCCCTTTGCCCGGCGAGATCAAATACATCTGTGATTGCCCCGACTGGGCCGACATGTGCAAGCATATCTCCGCAGTCATGTATGGTATCGGAGCGCGTCTGGACGATCAACCGGAACTGCTCTTTCTTTTGCGTGGTGTTGACCACGACGAATTGATCTCCGCCGACGCTACGGCTGATGCTATTGTCGGCAAAGGTTCGCGTCGTGCCCGGCGCCGATCCCTTTCCGGTAAAGAAATCGAGAATGTGTTTGGTGTGAAAATAGACGAAACGCAGGATGAAGAGGCAAAAGTTGCAGCGCCAACCCCGAAACATCGAAAAAGACCCTGCCAAACAAGAAAGAGAAAGAAGACCGATAAAACCAAGCGGGAACAGCCAGGCGCAAAGGTTTCCAAGTCGCGAGCGAAAAAGAAAATACCGTTCAAGCCGACCGCTCGTTCGATATCCCGATTACGTAACAAACTCGGCATGAGCAAAGCCGCATTTGCGCGTACCGTCGGTGTATCAGCCGCGACTGTTAAAAAGTGGGAAGACACCTCCGGTTCCGTCAAGCCGCATGCCCGAGGACTGACCTGACTGACTCGCCTCTACAACCGGATCAAGCGAGGTTGTTGAGCATCCGGCTTCTCATCCAGGACATGCGCCGAAGGTGAAAAAATAATGAACCTTTTCGGGCTATTTGTCTTTCAGTCTTTTCTTGCTGTCTGCTGGCGGCAAGAAGTTGTCGCTGGTTACAACTTTCTTGCCTGTTTTCTTTTCCAGTTCCAACCGGGCTTTCTTGGCAATTTTTCCACCTTTCTTTCCGGCTTCAGCATTTTCATCCATGCCGGTTGCCTCGACACTCTCAGATATCTGACGTGTGGACAGTTCTGCCAGTGCGGAAAAAATCAGTTCCGCTTCGCTCATGTGGTCGCGGAGGTTCTGGCTTTTGAGTTCTTGTGTTTCTTGACTGAAAGGCCGCTCCATTCCTGATGAATGATGTTCGTCAGAATGGCATATTCATCCTCTCCCTCAATCTCGTGATTCTTCCAGT
>JAQBFJ010000061.1:0-3682 GCA_032123435.1 Verrucomicrobiota bacterium | reverse complement strand
TTATGTCCACTTATCCCGAGGGATCAAGTTCTAAAATTCTCATTATAGCCTATTTCGAACCAACTTCAGGATAGTGGTGCTCATGTTCGGGAGTGTAACAAGGGGCAAAAGCATTTTTTTCGTTTTTTTACGTGGTCGCCTCAGGATAGAACTGGTCATATAGCGGATGAAAAGTGCGATTGGGGCCATGATTTGTACGTTTACGGTCAGTCAACGCTGTAAAACGGTACGGTAAAGATATCAGGGCACAGTACACCTGTGGGATTCAGCTTTCCGCATAGGGGCCAATTTCCAGGCCGCGCATCATGAAATCCATCATGCTCTGCCATGAAGGGAAGCAGTGATAATGCATGAGACAGCGGATGTGCTCAAAGAAGGTTTTACGTGTCGGCAATGTGGCGCGGATAAGCCTATAAGCGTCATCGCAGAAAGTGAGAAAGCTGTGGAAAAGGAAAGCCAGGATGTTGAGAGTTGCCAGTAGCGAAGATAGATGCTGCTTGCCGTGTCCGAAGTTATGTTCAAGGTGATAACCTCTATTCTTCAGCGTATTGTTGTTCTCGTTCTCGATCTTCCAGCGGGCACGGCCGGCAGCAACGATGCCGGCAACGTTTTTTTCGGTAATCTTCCAGTCGGTAATAAATGCGTTATGGTAGGTCTGCTTGCCTTTATAAGTGACGGTAACCTCACACCAGTTGACTTTCATTGCGCCTTCACCTTCAGTAAGCGGCACGTTATTGGCGTAGCGATAGGCGTGCTGCTCCCACTTGTTCTTCTTGTTCTTCACGCGCATTTTCAAGGTATGAATGTCTTTGTGCTCTTCAAGCAGGCCGACCCATTGATAGAGATGTTTATGGGAGTCGGGTTTGCACACGAAAATGAAATGATAGTTGTTCCGTAACGTACGGCGACAGAACGGCTGGTGTGCATAGAGGTCATCGCCAAGGATCGTGTCGTTGCCGGTGTTGTAAAACTCTCCGTTTTTATCCAGCCAACGTTTTCCGGCATTGATCTCACAGTCCTGTTTGGTATGGCCGTCCTGCGGTGTAATGAACTCCGGGCGCAGAGGAATGGCATACGGCTGACCGGGCCCGACGATCACAGGCGTAATGGCACTGTGATAGTGGGTGACATCTCCGCTCTTGTGTTCGATACGTGAACAGTTCCGGCAGTGTACGTTTTCAGACTGCGAGGAGAAGTACCATGTTCCATCCAAGGCAATCAAGCGGGTGTCGTGAACACTGCGGAAACTGTCGAGAATGCCCTGCTCTGTAAAGGCTTTGTAAACACTGTCATAAACCGGATATATAGCCTGAGGTTCAATCGGATCAAGCATGTCGCGAATATGGTTATCTGTGGGGATTTTCTCAATCTGAAAGAGAGTTTGCGCGTTGCTTTGCCCCTTATTCTGCTCCATGGTTCTCTGATGCGCAAGGAATGAGGGCGATTGGGTGAAAAACACCGAGAAGGCACTCAATCCTATCGTTTCCATGTTGTATTGAGTGTTGGTTCCTGTGCGCTTGTCGGGAAGCCCGGCGAGGGTTTGCTTCAACTCGCCGACCAGGGAATCAAACCGCTTCAGACTCATGCGCACAACCTCCTCTGAAAGTCTTTTCTGAGCGGATAAAGATAAATGTCTTTTACCGGCACGCTGAGTGTCTGGTCACGATCATTACGACTGCGGCCAACTGTCGCCCCCGTATGTATCCATCCTGCGGCCCGGTAACAGATCCCCCGGAACCGATCCCGCTCTACAAAGGTCTCCAGCAAATGGATTGAATGGCCGTACTTATCGATCCAGTCAGCATTGAGGCGGGCACATGCCTTGCCAAGAATATGACTGGCAAGATTTTTTACCCGAACCCAGGGAAGTATGAGAAAGCGCGTATTGTTTGTAAGAAGGAACAGATTGCGTTTCCGGGCTTCAGAATCCCAGCCGATAAAAGCATCCCGATCCCCGGCTTTCCATGCCGCTGAGCCAAACAGCATACAGGCAAGAAGCCGCCCGTGCCGATCGTATGCCGCATACCTGATGGTCTCGCCGACACATGTCTGAAAACCCAGGTAATGATATCGATGCAACAGGAACTTGAAAAGTGGCAGCCTGCTGTCTTTCGACGAAAGCGGCTCAATGCTCACGGGCTGTAAGGTTTTCAGATCACTCTCTATCGCACTTCGGTCATGCGCTGTCTCCTCAATGCGATAACCACGGTGATTGGGTCGACCGCCTCGCCGGGGAGGAAGTCGTATTTCACCCATACCTTCCAGCTTCAGCAACAGTGATCGGCAGGCCATGTCCTTGATCTGTCCCTTGCCGTTACGCCACTCCCAGCGCCTGCACAACTCCTGTGACAGCCGTCGACGGCTCCAGGATGAATTTTCTTTCAGCAGCAATTGAACCAGATCAACATCTGCAACCGTAACCCTGCGTCCTTGAATAACCTTTTCCGCATTCATCAAACACAGAAATAGCGTAAAAGATTTATAGAGTCCAGAAAAAAATTAAACTTTTTTTGAGATACTGTCGATGTCCTCTTGTAAGCCTCTCTTGGCGCCACTCATGCGCATCTCAAGCGACCATAATTAGAATTGCTGAATCAATTGCTAAACTAGTTGACCTGAGCTATGGAGGCATAATAGAGTCCAGGCATAAAAGTAAGACATCAAACCGTTCATCTCATGTAACCGGTCGGTAATATGTTCAGGCCTACATTGAAAAATCTCTTTTTGTTCATGGTCATAGGCCTTTTTGTCGGATTTCTGCTGGGCACGGGAACACTGTTTGGTCCGGTGCGCTGGGCAACTGTCTGGGCAAGAAGCCGTTCATGGGATCCTGGCATAGAGGGTTACTTTGTCAGACTGATAATGATTGTTCTGGTTGCGGCGGTATTTGTGGTTTCTCTCTTGTTTACCGCCGTAGTTCTCAACACTCGCGCGAAACATGTCAGATTGGGTATGCCTCTTATGCTTTTCATTGTGGTGGGCGTAACGTTATACATGTGGCTGAAGCCGGGCATGCTGAACGTCGCGGAAGTATTGGAATCTCATAGCGGCAAGTATCAATTTACAGTGGGTTCATATCCTGACAGAAGCAGAATGATAGAACTCAAAAAGAGGGGGTACACGGCAATCATATCTTTGCTGCATCCGGCTGTGGTTCCATTTGAACCGAAATTGCTGGCAGACGAAAAGCAGATTGCCGGTGAAATAGGGATAGGTCTTATTCACCTGCCGATGCTTCCCTGGATAAGCGAGAATGAAGAAGTTCTGGATAAAATCAGAGAACTGGCAGTTTCAGGAACCGGTCGGTATTACATTCACTGTTACATGGGAAAAGACAGGGTCAATGTAGTCAGGTCTGTCATAGAACGTGCCGGCGGTTCAATAAAAAAGGGCAGTAGTCGTTACGGACGCAGGCATCGCAGTCTTTCCGAGCGAGACACTCTGGAGCGTGGCATAATTCTTGTGCCGGAAAAAGGCGTGTATGTAATACCGTATCCCACGGATGAAGAATATCTGGCATTCATTCTTGCTGATGATATCAGGAATGTTATTTCCCTTTTGGATTCGGAAAAATTGCACAAGTTGAAGGGGCTCTGCTTGCCCGGCATGGTGTCAATTATCATGTTTTTCCGGTATCTGATGATCATTATGATCCGGCAATTGTTTTAAAGGCGGCTCAGCT
>JAQBFJ010000060.1:0-2541 GCA_032123435.1 Verrucomicrobiota bacterium | reverse complement strand
GGAAAGGGGCGTGGCTGACGGAAAGAATGTTTGAAAAAGAATGGGCTAAACATTTGTTGCCTTATCCCGCGTATGACCTCGTGATATGTCCCGTAAGCGCGCCAGCAGAACAATGTCTGGATGTTGTGCGACGTATCCACGCTCCTGAAAAATGGGGATGTGGCGGATTTCAGCTGAATGCCGGCAAACTGAAAAATGAAAACAATCGGCCGGAAAAAGTGTTTACGGAGTATTACGTTAATACGGAGGCGGAGGCCTGGCAGAATGAATTCGTTAGAACCGGTAATTTTTTGAAAAAAATTGGAATTGATTTTTCTGATATTAATCCGGAATTCTGGCTTTCACAGGAAGACCATGAATACGCGGAACGGATTATGCCGAAGGATGGAGCGGCCGGTCTGTTCATCGGCGGGTTCCATTCATGGCGGCGGTGGTCTGCGGAAAAATGGAGATCATTGATTGCCACAATTGATCCTCAATTGCCGGTTGTTATTTTCGGGTCCAGTCAGGATTGCTCGCAAGCTTCGGAAATTGCTTCAAGCGCGGACTTGCCGGGAGGAATAGTCAATCTTTGCGGCAAAACATCTCTACGGCAGTTGGCGGCTTGCATAGGGAGTTGTCGTGTTTTTGTGTCAAATGAAAGCTGTGGACTTCATATGGCGGTCGCGCAGGGCATTCCAACGGTGGGTATAATGGGTGGGCATCATTACGGGCGATATTATCCGTGGGGAAAAGAATCTGTTAACAGGGCAGCCCGCGTGGAAATGGATTGCTATCATTGTAATGGTGTTTGCAGATACGACGATTACAGGTGTATAAAAGACATTTCCGTTGATGCCGTCTGGGAAGAATTGAAAATTTGTCTTAAGAATTAAACTGTTTGCAGAAGAAGTTTGGCCCATCTTCGCAAGGAGGCTTCGACGAGGCATGCGGAGAAGGGAAAAGGGGTTTTTACCACGGAGTACACGGAGGCACAGAGCAATACAGAGAAGAGAGTTGATTTAATTCCGGGACTGACGTCCGAAATTAAATCAATACTTTGCATGTTGGAGAGTCTCGGAGGTTTACTCCCTGACAATAACGTTGCATCAAATCATGGATTGCTCATGCAATACAGGATTTGATGTAACCTCAGAATTTGTCTTCTCCGTATCTCCGTGTCTCCGTGGTGAATGTGTTTCTGTCCTTTCCTCCGTTGGGGCGTGGCTTATCCGCCTGTGGCGGGGTGGTAAGAAGAAAAATGTTTTCTTTGGATGGCTAAATAGATACAATTTGTCTTAAACAGGAATAATGTAATGTCAGCACCGCTCGTTTCCATTTGTCTTCCATCCCTGAATACGCGTCCGTTCCTTGAAGATCGTATGGCAAGTATTATGGATCAGAGTCTTAGAGACTGGGATCTTATTGTGTGTGACAGCTATTCTGATGATGGATCATGGGAGTTCTTCCAGAAATTCAAAGACGACCAGCGAGTGCGCCTGCATCAAGTTGCGAGAGAAGGGATTTATGCGGGTTGGAATGAATGTCTTAAACGGGTAAATGGCAAGTACGTATATATCGCAACTTCTGATGATACTTGCAGTAAATTGTTTCTTGAGAAGATGGTAAACGCATTGGAGCGGAATCAGGACGTCGATCTTGCCGTATGTGATTTCGAGTTTATTGACAGTAAAGGTGCGGTAATAGATCCGGAACCGCGCGGGACGGCCAGAACTTTTTATGGCAAATGGCTGAATCGTGCTCATAAAAGAAGCGGATTGTTGGAATTGCTGGTGCATTTGTGTCTTGATATTTCATGGACGACAATGACGGCGGTGCTGTTCAGGGCATCGCTTCTTGAAAGAACGGGTTTCTTTCCGGCCGATTGCGCACCGTTGGGTGACCAGTTATGGGCCATGCGAGCCTCGGCCAATAGTGATACGATATTTGTGCCTGACAAGCTTGCAACGTGGCGTTGGCACTCCTCGCAGGTTTCCTCGCGACATACATTAAAATGCGCCGAAGTTAATTACAAATATACTGAAAAAGTTCTTGCGGAAATTGCCGGTAGGATTCCATCGGAATGGAAAAAGGATGCTGATTGGCAGAAGAAATTGCTTTGGGGCCCAAGAACAAAGTATTTAAATACCTTTTATCTCGATAGAACGCATCTTAGATCACAGTTTCCGCAATTTGTGAAAGGGTTAACGAGGGCGGCATTGAAGGAGCCGGGATATCTGGCCAGGCGTCTGCTCAGCGGTTTGTCGTGGAATTCTGAAGAGTGTGTAAATGATCGTGATTATCTGAACGCGCTGATCAAGGAGTGGCATGTGCCCTGGCCGCCTGACCCGGTGAGCTTGTGAGGGGGAGACGGGGAGTGCTTTGACGGGATGTTTACCACGGAGTACACGGAGGCACAGAGCAATACAGAGAAGAGAGTTGATTTAATTCCGGGACTGACGTCCGAAATTAAATCAACAACCTGCAAAGGGAGGGGAAGAGGTGGTCTCGGAGGTTTACTCCCTGACAACAACGTTGCATCAAATCTGGGATTGCGAAGTA
>JAQBFJ010000059.1:0-2762 GCA_032123435.1 Verrucomicrobiota bacterium | reverse complement strand
AGGAAATCTGGACGATCTGAGCAGGCGGGCTGTTGAAGTTTTGCGATCTGCCGATATCATTGCCTGTGAAGATACAAGGCGAACAAGGGTACTGCTTGACAGGTTTGAAATACCAAGGCCCGGAAGAATGGTTTCTTATCGGGAGCAGACCGAGTTAAGGGAAAGCGAACGTCTGCTTGTGTCGTTGAAACGCGGGGCTACGGTGGTATTGTGCTCGGATGGCGGATACCCGGGCATAAGTGATCCGGGTTATCGCCTGATATGCGCCGCCGCGGAACATGGTGTTGAACTGTGTGTTATTCCGGGCGCTTCAGCAGTTCCGGTGGCTCTGCTGTCTTCCGGCTTGCCGTCGTCAAGCTATGTGTTTAAAGGGTATCCGCCGAAAAAGGAAGGTGCGCGTTTAAGGTTCTTTGAGGAAGAGAAAAACGGAGCGCACACGCTGGTGATATTCGAATCTCCTTTGCGTGTGGTAAAAGCGTTAAATTCTGCGTTGAGTGTTCTTGGCAACAGGAAAGCCGCTGTATGTATTGAGCTTACGAAGAAGTTTGAAAGGGTTTCAAGGGGGTTTCTTGCCGATCTGATTGAAGAATTCGAGGATCAGAAGATAAAAGGTGAAGTAACCATTGTTATTGTCGGCAATAATCCCAAGTTCATTTCAAGCATGGATGTTTCCGGGTTGAAAGAAATCAATTTACCAGAATGATGCCCTTCTTACCGCGCTTCACGTGACCGATTATAAAAGGATTGCTTCCTGCCGATTTAAGGGTGGAACATGCTGTCGCCGCGTCTTTCTGCCGTACAAACACGACCATTCCTATTCCCATATTAAATACACGGTACATTTCGTCCCGCTTTACCTTGCCGTGTTCTTCTATATACCGGAATAACGCCGGTACCTTCCATGAATTCCTGTCTATAACCGCTACAGTATCACGAGGAAGTACGCGTGGTATATTGTCATAGAACCCGCCGCCCGTTATGTGAGCCATGCCGCGTACATTAACCACCTTCATTAATGCCGTTACGGGTTTAAGATAACTTCTGTGGATTGCCAGAAGAATATTACCGACACTTTTGCTGGTTCCCGGAAATTTATCGCCAATCTTGAGTTTGGTTTGTTCAAATATGACCTTTCGTGCCAATGAGTAACCGTTTGTGTGCAGACCCGTTGACGGAAGACCGAGTATGGTATCGCCCGGCCGTATAGCGTTGCCGGTTATTATTTTGTCGCGTTTTACGGTTCCGATTATCGTGCCGACAAGATCGTATTCTCCTTGTGGATACAAACCCGGCATTTCAGCCTTTTCGCCGCCCAGCAGGGCGCACCCGTTCTCTTTGCATGCTTTGCAAAGGCCCTGTAGAATATCCCGGAAGACACACGATTGCAGTTTTGATGTACCCAGATAATCAAGAAAGAAAAGAGGACGCGCGCCTTGTACCAGTATATCGTTTACGCAGTGGTTGACAAGATCCTGACCAATTGTAGTGTGGCGGTCGGCCTGTACGGCCACATTCAGTTTTGTCCCGACACCATCCGTGCTTGCAACAAGGACATGGTCTTTGCCGGGCGCGGTGAATAATCCGCCGAACGACCCTATATTGCTTAAAACTCCATTGATTCTTGTGGACTCTATTAATTTTTTGCTGGCAGAAAGACCGGTCATCATTGCGTCAATATCAACCCCAGCCTTTGCGTAAGCAGAACGGCGGACCACTTTCTTTTTCTGTCCGGCCTTAGACTTCTTTTTCATTCTTCTCCTTGGGTAAATCCGATTTTGTTATAAGCCCAGCTTCCTGAATGTTCGCGCGACGTCCTTGAAGTGAACCTTCAGGTCAAAAACATTGTCAAGATCAGAGGCGGTTATTTTCTTCATTATCTTCGGATCTGATTCGATCAATGTTCTGAAATCCTGATCTGTCTCCCAGCTTTTCATGGCATGGTGCTGGACCATGCGGTACGAATCTTCGCGGCTTATTCCCTTGTCAGTAAGCATGATCAGGAGCTGTTGGCTGTGAATGAGGCCATGTGTCATATTCAGATTAGCAAGCATTCGTTTGGGATATACTCTCAGTTTTCTTACCAATCTTTCAAGTCGAACCAATATATGATGAAGAACTATGGTGCTGTCTGGAATAATGACGCGTTCGACGGATGAATGCGATATATCACGCTCATGCCACAAAGCCACATTTTCCATTGCCGCGACCATGTTGCCGCGCAGTAAACGCGCGAGTCCTGACAGTTTTTCGCCCGTTATCGGGTTTTTCTTGTGCGGCATCGCGGAGGATCCTTTCTGGCCTGAGCCGAAAAATTCCTCTACCTCCCGCACTTCCGTGCGTTGAAGATGTCTGAATTCCTGGGCCCACCGTTCAACGGACGCGCCGACAAGCGCTATCGCTGTCATGTACTGCGCGTGCCGATCACGCTGTAGAATCTGTGTGGATATGGATGCCGGTTCAAGTTTGAGTTTACGGCATACATACCGTTCCACGAAAGGATCAAGATGCGCGTGAGTTCCAACGGCGCCGGAGAGTTGTCCGACAGCGCATATACGGCGAGCCCGTTCCAGGCGTTCCTGTGCCCGCCCGAACTCATCATACATGAGGGCCATTTTCAGCCCGAATGTTATCGGTTCAGCGTGAATGCCGTGTGTGCGCCCGATCATTGGCGTCATTTTGTATTTGCGCGCCTTGCTGGCGGCTGCGCGGCGAACCGTTTTGACGTCCTTTATCAAGATGTCCATTGCCTGAGTCATTCTTAC
>JAQBFJ010000058.1:0-32235 GCA_032123435.1 Verrucomicrobiota bacterium | reverse complement strand
ACTCTTTCTCCTGTTTAACTTTGACTAACAAGTATTAGTTCTCACAATTCTACTCATGCTAACTGTTCTGTCAACAGTTTCTGGGATAAATACCTTACCGTGACTAACCCGTGGGACCTCTTTTTCTATTCTTCCAGTTTTTCTTTCCACCCCTTGAACAACTGATTAAAACTCAGATAATGGCGACTGAGCCAACCATGCCCTTTCTGCAGGTTTTCCTTGCGAACCGGCGGATTAAAAACTAACTGCGGTTCATCGAGAAATAACATGCTGCGCTTCTCACGTTTTTTAGTCCATTTTACCTGGTCGAGAAGATATCGGTTTTTCTTGAACCACGCTTGACCTCTGTGTCGAATGATCGCCTGCTTGATATCATCCCACGTTGCCGTTATTTCAATGTCCTCGATTTTTGCGATATAACTTATTCCCAAATGAATCCCGGGCAACGTCTTGGCAATGTAGCGACCCAAGTGAGGCGCAAAGTACAATGCTTCCGGCAATTTGCTGTTTGCCTTGTAGTTGCAAAAATATATCCGCCCATGCAGAAAAAGCCGAAAGCTTGTTTCCTCATTGATTTCACGGGCATATATTTCAACAGGTTCTTCTTTCCGGCTCATATAATGTTCCTCCAAGTATTTCACAATATCTCTACAAACAAATTGCCCGGGCTGTGGAATGTCTGATAAACAATCCGATATTCTATCAGCAATATCCTGCCATGTAACATAGCGGAATTTACTTTTGCGGCGCTCGGATTTCGACGGCATATACCGGGAAAGGATAACATAGATGGATGCGTCATACTTGCTGGTCTGCCCAACAGGATTTGCCGCAGACACCTTCGCCTCAATCACTACTTGCCCGATATTAGTATTCACAAGAATATCAGACCTGTCTTTCTCGTGATAATGTTCAAGAGTTACAGAATGAACTATAGCCTTAACCGCAAAAAGTTTACTCAATGCATCGGGCCACACGGAGATCACGTATCCAAGAGCCGCTGTAAGCCTCGTCTCGCGCAATCCATGCCCAAAAGACCCAAGAAAACCTGTAACCAGACCCCCGCCACGCAAAAGCGGCACTGTTTCATTTTTTAACTCAACACTACACATTGATTTGTCCCATCTTAAAGGCGCCGCAACCATTCAAAACATAGATGCTTAATCCTTAAGGGTTAAGCCCGTCTCCTTCGTTTCCTTCACAAATCAGTCATCACTTGTTGAGTAAGTGATGATTTGTAATGTGATCAATAAATTGGTTTTTGTGGCTACCGATACGGCCATTGTTTCCGATATGGAGATCATTGTAAAAGTATCCGCTGCCAATCAGCCAAAACGCCTTATCGGCACTATATGGCGTGACGCCTTCGTTGCCAGCGTCCCGCACAATACTTTTGAATAGACAATAATCATCTTCTGCATTTGGACACAGAGCAAGTGCGCGAAATATATCTCTCAAATGCACGTCCGGCTTAGGAAAGCTTACATATCCCATTTCTTTCAGAAGATCGCAGGACAATGCAAATCCCAAGCCAGTGATTTCGCGGCTGAGTAACATCGGAAGGCTGGCTCGTGCACGATTATCCTGATCAAAGAAATCAATCCACCGAAAGAAATCATCAGCATCTCGGAATTGAACAAGGAAGTCTGCTGCGGACAAAATACATCGGCAGTATTGAGGCCATATACTTCGTGACGTTTTCCGTATTGCTCCTCTGGGCTTAACCTTATCCTGTATTTGATCCAATAGAAGAACTGCATCGTTATTATATTGCTTAATAACGTCGGCGGGATTGAAATCACATAATACTGAGCCAAGATGCTCGATCCCGTCTATTGCTCGCCCAATTACGCCTGCTTTCATATTGGCATTTTGTGCAGACTTAAGAATACGTGCATAAATCTCGGAAATGGTTTTAGGCTTTGCTTGAAGCGTGCCAGGATCTAAATACTTATCGATAAGGGATGGAACAACGCTAGGAATTCCAAGATTGACGAGAAAGTTCTTGGCCTCGCTGCAGACGAATTTATCCAACGTTTCTTGTTTCATGATCATATCTTCGAATCGCGGGGTCGCGGGGTCTGCCCTTAAGAATTACGTATTTAAGGACCACCTCCTTAATCAAGCATTAATATAATCAACCTGTCCAGCATCATGTTATTGTATATCACCGCATCCAACCCGTCAATGGTGGCAAGAGATCGAAATGAATCCCTGTTTTGCTATTTTGGGGCTGACCCTCCAGTCTCCGCAGCAGGATTTCAGTTTGCGGAAATTCTGAATCTCAACAAAAGCAATATTCATGTGGCTGCCTCCTTCTCCTTCGTGTCGCGGCAGAGAGTATTTTTGAGCATTCGAACAAGCTCCAGTGCCTCCCGCATCTCCCCCTCGTAAAGCGGGGGGGCACCCTCGTGTGCGGCAGGATTGAGAATGCGATCTTTTACATGCTCAATCTGAGCAAGGACAGACATGACTGTACGGCGGTCAGCACGAAGCTCGGTTATCAGCTTGCGAAGAGCGGTGCGGCGACCGCAACAGCGTGTCTTCTGTTCAGCAGACAGATCGTCATTTTCCACCAGATCCAACATAGCTTTCGGAATGACCCATTGAAGCATTGCCTCGTCCAACTCTGGATCATCAAGAAGTTTCAGAAGTTCATTCAGCGCGGCACCTTCGAGGCGGCCGCGCGCTTGACGCAAGAGGTCTGAAAGACTCTTGTACTCGCCGCTATCGGGGTAGTTCATAATGAAGAGGCGAAGTGTCTCTTCAGCACTCTTCCGCAGCTGCAAAGCAGCTTCGTCATGACGGCCTTCGGAAAGGAGCCTCTCTGCGAATGCAAGCTTGCTTGGGTCCTCTCTTATCTGGGGAGCGTTCCCATCCGTTCGATGTAGTAGCCCAAACATCCATTCAGTGTGTTCGGATCCTATCGCACGACGAATCTCCTGATAGAACCCACGGTCATGCGTCATGATGATCTTTTGGTAGTCGGCGAAGTCTGGGTCGGCGAGGATGATATTGATCACTTGCACGCGGTTGCTCATGTCCAGGCTGATGAGCAAATCATCCAGGACGAGTAGCTTGAGTGGGGAATGTTGTAGGTTCGTCTTTGTGGCACCGAAGCGGATAGAGAGGGCGATCTTTGTCAACTCGGCCTCATTAAGCACCTCATGTGGACAGGGAATATTCTTGTCACCGTGTTTTACACCGATTTGTATGAGGGGTGCGGAAAGGCGGTGTTCTTTGGGATCATATGAGGGATGCTGTACGCCAAGTTCAAACCACCATTCGTTCGGGACACCTTTCTCGCCGAAGTACTTCTCATAAAAGGTACGTGCACTTAGCGAAATATCGGTCACCCGTGCCCTAAGGGATTCGCCGAACGCCCTAAGATCTGTATTGTACTTCTTGTAGTACTTCCCGTACTCGCCGGGCTTTGCGTCGGCGAACCGGGCTTCTTGAAATGGGTCTCTATTTGCCAAGGCTGTCCAGCGTTCTGACAGACTCTCTACTGGGTCGTCGCTTCCACAGAATGGCAGGATCTCGGCCAGGAAGACCGGCCACAGATCCAGAAGCGTCTCTGGGGCACCGCGAAACATTTCGTAGAATACGCGATAGTTAACGAAATCGCTCGCCATCTCAGCTCGGCGCAACATCGGCATGCTATAGGTCTCGTGATCATCAGATGAGATCTTGTAGTTGCCGCAAGCCCGTGCCGGGGTGCCCTGAACTTCTATAACCACTGACGCATTGATTTCGCCGTAGCGTTTGTCCACAACGGCATCGGCCGCATGTAGATTCACCATGTTGCCGCTGATGCCGTAGCTGAACAGCGAGTGTACTTCGAAAGACACATTCGTCGAGGCAGACCAGAGCCATTTGCGGAGGAGCCGCGCGAAGGATGTCTTGCCGGAACCGTTGTCTCCGTACACCAACAGGTTCTGGCCTCTGTCGAGATGGAGATCAAATTCCCGAAATGCACCGATGTCTTTGTAACTAATTCGGTGGATTCTAAGACGGCTATCGCCTGCCATTTCTATACCTTCCCTTCCTCTTTGATCACGCGCAGGAGATCAGGACTGTCGACGGGGATTCGCATTAGACGGTTGCGGATGGGGTGTTTGGGGGCGTTGGCAGCGAGGTAGAAGGACTCGACTTGCTGCCATTTCTGTTTGTCGTTGGCGTTGGGGGCGAAGGGCTTGATGATGGCGCGTACCTCGTCCAGTATGGTAAGATCCTTTTCGGCCATGTGGTCGGGGAAGTAGAGCTGCATTACGCAGGCGTCGATGACTTCTTCCAGAAAACGGGCTATCACGGCTGGAGGTGGAGCATCACTTGTCAGAGTGGAGTCAGCCGCTTTGGCGAATTGGACATAGTCCACCAATACTGCGAACAGATCGCACTCGTCGCCCTGTGGTTTGCGGATGGGGATCTTCTCGAAGAAAATTTTGCTCAGTTCAAACGTGTGACCCATCAATTCCGGGAAGCTATCCCTGAAGCAACAACGGAACAGGGAAGAGTTGAACACGGCGGCGAGATATGGCAAAGAATCATTGCCGCCCGTAAGTATGAAACACTTCTGATTCCCAAAGAACTGTCCCTTAGCATCGTAGTAAAATGGCATGGGTTTCGTCATGTTGGGATAGATGATCTTCGGCTTGGAGAAATCTTTCCAGTAGCTCGAAGCCCACCGCTGCAGAGCGTACCACTCATACCTGATACCCGTTTCCGCACGGTTTCGATTGCTCAAGGCGGCCTGATATGAAGAAAGGTGCCCAAATAGAACCGGATACTGCTCTCTGAATAGATTCGTCGCGATACGAGAATCCCCAGAGACAGAAGGATCTTCATGCAAAGGGAAGTGCCACGGAACGAAGATCATCCAGGTTCCGTCCCAGCTATGCGCGTAGCGTTCGACGTAGCGGCCACGCAGGAGAGGGACGATGATTTGCTCAGCCTGTGGCTCCTTACGGATGATGGCGTCGCGCTCTTTGGTCGGGATGTAGAAGGCGTCGTTCAGACCGGTGAGCACACCGCGGTTGATGGTGATGTTCCACCGTTCGAGCGGGATCCCCTGTTTCTCGACTGTCTGTTTGATTTGGTAGCGCTCTGGAGAGAGTACCACCCATGGATCTTTGCCAAGCTTCGGCATAGTGACGTGGTTGGCGGCGAAATAGCCACCGGGGTTGGCCATGGCGGCTTTGTCGTCACTGGCATAGCAGCAATCGGTGGTAGCGGCGCTTTTCTTTGATTGTTGCACATGGGTGATGCAGGTGTAGGTGGTGGCGGCGCCGAAGTTCTGAGCCATACCGAAGTCGAGCACGCTGCGTGTGGCGACCTGCGTGCTGAGATAGTTGCGCAGGGCTTCTCCATAGCCTGCCCGCATCCACTTATTAGAGGTGATGTAGCAGAGCGAACCGTTGTCGCGGAGAAGCTGTGCGCCGCGTTCGTAGAATAGACAGTAGACATCGCCGGTGGCGGCGTAGGTGGCGTACTCTTGCGCCACCCAGTCGGCCTTGTCTTGCGAATCGTATTTCTGAATCTGTTTGTAAGGCGGGTTGCCAATGACGATGTCGAATCCGTCACTGATCTCGGGGAAGAAGTGCGGTGGGTCGAAGAATCCGACATGGTCATTTCGATAGGCGAAGATGTTGTAGTAACTCTCCCACACGGCGATGTCGCGTTTGACGCGGGCGATCAGAGTTTCGAGGCGCTTGATGCCGGCTTTCTGACCGCGTATGGCCTGGGCGGAACCCGTGGCCTTCTGTTTGTAGCCCGCTTGCAGCTCGGCCTCACGGTCAACGAGTTTGCTTTCGCGTTCGGCGGCGAGAATGCGGTTCGTGATCAGTTTCTCCAGGCTCTGGCGAAGCACCTTCTTCTCGGTAGGATCGCGGACGTAGAAATACTCTTTGGCGATGGCGGCGAAATCACTGAAAAACGGATCTTCGAAAACGAGCAGGTCATCGCCGCGCACAATGTTGCTGGGCGGGCGGATGAGGGTGTCGGCGGCAACGAATTTGAAATCCAGGTTGGGCAGTGCTGGTACTCCCATGTTCTCTGCTTCAGGAGTTACTTCGAAGTCAACGAGCAGCGCGACGAAGCAGCGTAGTTTGGCGATCTGAACGGCGATCGGTTGGATGTCCACGCCATAGATGCAATGCTGGATGAGACCGAGCTTCCAATTGTGGTCGGTGCTACTGCGCGCGAGCAGTTTGCGTGTGTCGGCGCGCATCTCCACCGGGGTTTGATCCAAAATGCGTTGCTTCCATTGTTCATGACCGGTGTCGAGCTTTTCGAGGACGTAAACCAGTTTCTGGAGCATGCCGATGGGAAATGCGCCTGATCCGCAGGCTGGGTCGAGAATGGTGACATCGTAGATGGCATTGACAAGGACGCGCTTTTCATCGTCGGTGAAGGGATGCTCTTTCTCGGTGTAGGCAAGCAGTATGTCGAGACCGACTACGGCATCGGGTTCAGTCAGCCCGGCTTTCGCGATAAGGGCTTCTTTCAGGTAGGCCTTGATGGAAATATCGGCCATGTAGTCGACGATGGGCCGGGGGGTATAGAAGGAGCCCGTGTCGCGGCGTGCGGTTTCTTTGGTCTCCGGATTATACTCAGCCAGAAGGTTCTCGAAGATACGCCCCAGAAGTTCGGGGTCGAGGGCGATTTCTTCTTCGATGGGCGTGTTTTCGGCGATGGTGAATTTGTAGGCATCAAGGATGTGAAAAAGGCCATCCACCTTGACGTTGGACATAGAGGCGGAATCGCACGCATCGCTCAGATCGGCGTAAATATCCTTGCCAAAGAATAGAGCGTTGGGAATCTTTGGCTGTTTTGATGCGACATCAGAAAACCCGTCCACACGGACCTCGTCGCGGCTGTTGGTTCCTGTATCGAGACACTCAAAGAGCCCACCGTTGAGGAAAGGAATGTCAGCGAATAGACGGCCAAGCGTTTCGGCGTCGTTGAACAACGCCTCGTGTCGGAAAAACCGGTGGTCCATGTAATGCTCATTCTTCCCGCGAGCATGTCGTTTTCCGTCCCTGAATTCGCGTTGATCGAGAGGGACGCTCAGCGTTGGAAAAAAGAGATTTTGGAGAAAGGTGAGGTAGTAGCTGCCATCTGTGCGGGATGCCGCATAAAAGGTCTTGAGTGCTGTGTCGGGCGTTTTCTCATCGAACAGATGCGCAGGGATCAGGCCCTTTTCGCGGGCAAACCAGCAGAAGATGACACGGGTCAACAATCGAATCAGACCAATACGAGTACGGACCTCGGAATCATCGATGCCACCATGCGGAAATGACACTTCCTGACAGGCCCAATAAAACCAATGCTGGATACTGCGGTAGAACTGCTTGTTGAGGGCCTCAATGTCGAGCACCTTGCCCCAGGATGCGTGCAGGTCAGTAAAATCGCGGCAACGGTACTTGTCGAGCAGCGTGGGCAGGTGTAGCTCCGCGAGGATTTCTTTGTAGGCGCGGTGAGGAGAGGTGACGTCGATGTCGCGCAGCAAGCGTACCTTCTCCAGTACATCCTTCGAGTCGTCGCGTTTATGGAGTCGGCGGTCGATGGCGGAAAGTGAGAGGCGGGCACCTGCCCGGATCAGGATAATGACGGGCATACTGAAAAGGCGGTTTACTTCGCGTGTGAGCATTGCGAGCTGCGTCCGGGTATATGGACACTTCTTCGTGGCAGGTTTCAGGTCGATCGCAATAAAGATATAGGACCGATAGTTGTTGGCGTTGTAGCCGGAATCAAACCCGAGTGTGCCTTGCCCTGCGGCGTCATGCACCTCGTCATCGGTAATCTGGAACAGAAACTCGACGGACTTCCAACGCTCAAACAGGGCTTTGTCTTTCCGGAATTCCCGATCACGCTTGTCGAACTCGGCGAGAAAGGCATCCGGGGTGTTGTCGAGATCGAGGGTTTTTTCGCTTTGATAGCCCAGCGTGTTGAGCAGGCCGACAGCCGCTGTGCGCAGGTCGTCGCCCTTGAACGCGCCCAGAGCGTCGTTAATCTGTTGTTTCAAATCGTTACTCATAATTCATCACTTCTCGTCTGTTTCTCGAATGTTCTCTTCCAAGAATTTCTGGATATCCTCTTTCTTTGGCAGTTCAAGCTGGTATTTGGAGACAAACAAATTGTTGTCCATCCCGGCGAGCGCATACTCAACAAGCGCATGATCCTTCTTTGTGCATAGCAGGATGCCAACCGGCGGACTGTCACCATCGGCCATCATGTTCTTGCGGTACCAGCTTACATACGTGTTGAGTTGGCCAATGTTTTCATGACTGAAATCTTCTATCTTGAGATCAATCAAAACATGGCATTTGAGTATGCGATGGTAGAAAACAAGATCGATGAAGCCGTGGGTGTCGCCGATGAGAATCCGCTTCTGCCGGGCTTCGAAACAGAAACCGTGTCCCAGTTCCAATAGGAAGTCCTGCAATTTGTCCAAGAGTGCGTCCTCGAGGTCGGATTCGCTCATGGCTTCCCGTGATTTGATGCCGAGAAACTCGAAGATGTACGGGTCGCGTATGGCAAGTTTGGGCTCGGACTGTTCGGCGGTGGCGTGCGCTATATCAGCCAGCTTCTTCTTGTCCTTGGAGAGGCCGGAACGTTCGTAATACAGGCTGGCGATCTGGCGTTTCAGCTCACGGATCGACCAGTTGCCACGAATACATTCGATTTCATAGAAGGTGCGTTTGAGATCATCATCAATGCCAAGAAGCTGCTCGATATGTGTATACGAGAGCTTTTCTATCAACTTACCTGGCTGGATCCCAGAAAGTGCGGTCGCTGACCGCACTTTTTCAGAGGGGACAGCCAATTCAGGGGACGCTGTCCCCCGTTTTTGAACATTTACCGCAACATGTTGCGGTAAATAAGGTTGTAATTGTGCGGTCAGTGACCTCACAATTCCGGGATAGCTGTCATAGAAGCGCAGATAGAAGTACAGGCGCCTTTTCCCACAACTACTTACATTGAGACTCTGGAGCCGGTCTGCAAGCTTCGACAGCAGATTCTCGCCATATTGAGCCCTGTCCTGACCGCAAAGTTCGTATTCAGCAATGTACGCGCCAATCAACCAGTTACGGAGAGTCAGGCTTGTATTTACGGCTTTGCTGGCTTGCGCGGCCAGGTGCTCATGCACATGACGAATCGCGGCAACCAGCGAATCAAAATCCGCCGCAGGAGTCTGGTCAGTCATGAGCACCTCCTGATTTGACCACCAGCCATGTAATCAGTTCAAAGTCGTTATCGTCGTTGACTTGTTCTTTGCGGTCAGGAATAACGAAATCGCGACCTCTCTGCAATCCTGCGGCTACACGCTCTTTGAAGGTTGTTGTAATGCTCTTGACTGCTTTTGCCAGTAGTTCGTTGTACTTCTCCATTTTGCGGCCATGTTCTGTTGCCTGATCGAACAGGTCGCAAAGTTGTTGATATGGCTCTGCTTTGCCCACGCAAAGCTTCTGCAGGAGCGTCAATGTGTTTTTGGCGTGAGTGAAGGTAAAGCGGACCGTGCCGTCATCCCGGATATAGAGTAAATAGTGGGCGCCCAACGGATTGACATTGGAAGAGGATTTTTCCTGCGGCGGATTTTTGTGGCGCAGGCAAAAGATGACGCCCGGCTTGACTATTTCGTGCCAGTTTTTATTTAACAGCTCTGCGTCTTTCGTCTTATCTAACGTTGGCGTGAGCGCATATAACCCCAACGGCGCGTCTTGCAGAAGTTTCCTGTTGTTTTCAAGAAAGTTCATCAGTTCAATACGGAAATCATCCAGCGTAAACTCACTGAGCGACACGTTGTCGTCCATTTCTTCCAAGTCAATTACCTCTTCTTTGAGCCGTAAGAGCTGTTTCTCGCGATAGGTTAGCTCTTCCGTGACAAGGTCTTTGAGTTGTTCAGAGTTAAGTAGATCGTCTGCTCCTGTTGCGGCGATATCGACAAGTGCCATGCGTGCCTCTACCCTGTCTTTGAGGTTGATGTATTTGTTCAAGTCATCTGTGGGCCAAAAGTTTACAAGTTGAATTTGCTTGTTTGTGCTTCCCAACCGGTCAATTCGTCCGAACCGCTGGATAATGCGTACGGGGTTCCAATGTATGTCGTAATTTACAAGGTAGTCGCAATCCTGTAGGTTTTGCCCCTCTGATATGCAGTCGGTGGCAATGAGGATGTCTATCTCGCTGTCTTGCGGCATATTGGGCATTTTCTCGCGGTGTTTTGAGCGTGGCGAGAAATTGGTAAGAATAGATAAATAATCGGTTTGGCGCTGAAACCCGGTAGCTTTGAAAGTGGTTCTATTGTCGCCTGTACCTGTAACCAGCGCAATATGAAGACCTAGTTCATTTCGGGCCCAGCTTTCCAGATTCTCGTACAGGTAACTTGCCGTATCAGAGAAAGCTGTAAACACGAGCGCTTTTCGATTGTCGCCATTGATTGGATTGCGGACCTTCTCGGCAATCAGTGTTTTCAGCTCCCGGAGCTTGGCGTCACGGTCCGGCGTGATTGCCGCCGCCTTTTCGTGAATGGCAATAAGTTGCTTCAGGTCGCGCTTGAGGTCTTTCTTCCAATTGTCGCGATTAATATGCTCCAGTTTGATAATCAGTTTCTTGCCGACGGTAAGTTTTTCCATCAACTCAGCCAGATCTTCATCATCTTTGACGTCTTCCAGCATGTCTGGTTGCTGATATTCTTCACGATTGGTCTCGAAATTATTAATCTTATCCAGCAGAGCCATGATTTTCTCTATGGTGCGTTCCATCGATATTTCAAAGCTATGGACAGAACTTTCAAGGCGTTTGAGGTAATTAACACGCATCATATTGATCAAATAAAACTCGCGTTGTTTCTGGTCATTGAACAGTACAAGCTGACCTTCTTTGATGTAGGTGTTTATATGCCGTTCATCGAGATAGGCAGAAGGATTAAAAATCGTCAGCTTGTAACCGGCGATAGCTTCGTTCAATTCATCGTATGTCGGGAAATACCCTTTGGTGTCCGTGACGGGAGACTTTGAAATTGGTTTGAGTCGTTTCGGGAATTCACCGATGCTTTTAGTGCCATAGTAGTTGACGATGTGTTTGCGTGAGCGGGCGATGGTCAATTCGTCCAGCAGTTTAAAGAATGACGAATCCAATGCCTCAAGAAGTTTCGTTACTTTCCGGTTCTGATTCTTTTTGGGATCTGCCCAGTTGGTAAAATGTGTCTGTGCATTTTGCATCACCTGGGATATGCTAAAGATGCCGAGTTTGTCCTGAAAGGCTTGATCCTGGTCCTGCGTAATAAGTAAAAACTGGTTGCGCAGATCTTTAAGGCTGTTGTTTACCGGCGTTGCCGAAAGAAGAAGCACTTTGGTTTTTATGCCTTTTCGAAGAATATCTTCCATTAGGAACTCATAACGTGATCTGCGCCTGCTTCCGTCTTCATTCTGCTGGCCCTTTGCATTATTGCGGAAGTTATGTGATTCGTCGATCACGATCAATCCATAGTTCCCCCAGTTGTGAGTCGCTAAATTGATGCTCCCTGACATGCCACCTTTCCGCCCAAGATCTGTATGCGCCAACACGTTAAAACGCAATTTATCTTTCTCCAGCGGATTTCGAGTGTCATTTAATGTTTTGAATACCTGCCAGTTGTCTTCCAGCTTCTTTGGGCAAAGCACCAACACATCCTGATTCAACAATTCAAAGTATTTGATCACGGCCAATGCTTCGAAGGTTTTTCCAAGACCAACGCTATCAGCAATGATGCATCCGTTATGTTTCAAAACTTTATTAATTGCTCCTTTGACTCCGTCCTTTTGAAACTCATAGAGCATATTCCAGACTTCGGATTCGAAGAAACCTGTCTTTTCGTCCAGCAGGCCGCCCTTATCAGATTCTTGCAGGTAATCCTCGAAAAGATGATAGAGTGTTTTGAAGTAGATAAATTCCGGGGAGTAATTGGCGTAAAGCTGTTCAAGATATGCCAGCACGTCGGCTTTGACATCATCAACAACATCTTTATCCTCCCAGATCTCGTCGAACCACGTCAGTAGATCACGCCGGTCGCGATTGTCATTCACTTCCAGGTTCAGCTCAATATTGTTACGGCGGCCAGTGCCTATTCCCAGCCCACCAACTGTAAAATTTGAACTGCCTATAAGCGCCTCCTGAACGCCGTGACTGTCTATGTGGTACATCTTGCCATGAAGGAACCCTGGAAAACGAACAGAGCGAATATCCACCTTGCGCCGGATCCAGTCGGCGCAATCTGCCGCTACACGGCGCTGTTCAAGGCGGTTGCGAAGTTGAAGTCTGGAGTCTTCTATATCAAAGGCTTTTTTGTCAGTCTTGTCAGGATCAATGTTCCTGACAAAGCGGGGTTCGCCAAATAAAAATCGCAAGGAATCTGATGCCTCCATCTGATCGTGCATCATTTCATAGGCATAAATCGTGAAATAGGCAGAAACAAAAGAAAGCTTGGATCCGGATTGTATTTTTTCTCGTAAAAAATCGCCCACCTTGCCACGGTTATGATTATCCCATATTCCTGTTACGTGCATTGCATCTGACATACTCTGTCTCTTTATTGCTCAAAGGTGGGGTCTGCCGTTAAAAATTAAGTGTCTCAAAACCCACGCCTAAATTAAGCATCAATATAGTCTTTCAGCCTGTTCATTGTCACGCACGCAATCAGCATTATTGAGCCATTGAATAAGAATTGGCCGGTCTATAAGGATACATTCTGTTCCACGCGCAAATTCACGCGCGTCTTCTGTAAATCTGTTATTCGTAACTACCATCGGCTTAGTACATTTGTAGTATTTCATGCCAGCTACAGCATCACTAATGGCTTTGCGGGTAATTTTGTGTTTGGAGCGCTTGACCTGAACCGCTGTCCGATCCTTTTCTTTGTTGGCAATAAGGTCAACGCCATAATCATTGGAAGCACGAAGATTGCCTACCTTATACCCCTGCTTTTCCATTAGCCGGCCAACTAGTTTTTCAAACGCTAAACCAGACATCCCATCCACTGTAGTTATGTCCGGAAATGCCTGATCAACATTGTTGGTTTGAACTGGAAGTAACTGAATAACATCATTGTTCTGATTGGTTACATCCGCCAATAATCTCACGCCACCAATCAAAAACAGAATAACCACAGCAAAAACTTTGATTGTTGCTTTGCTCATATTTCACGCTTTCACACAAGCTAATATCATATTGTATCAGGCATTACAATTGGTAAGAGAAAAGATATTTACCATGAAACGGGAGTTTTTGACCCCGCTTCGCTGATAAGCTACGCAGGGCAAGCAGGAAAAGGATAAGACCCGGCTTCGTCGCAAACTACGCCGTGGCAAGCAGGATGGTTCATGATTGGGAGAAGATTGTTTTTGCAAGCATTAGCTTGAAGGGTGGGCTCTGGGCTTATTAGTCTCTATGGCGCCCACAAGTCTTATTTGGCGAGTTTCGGGACGTAATCCCTAGCACCACCTATTCCGCCACCTTTTCAGACGCCTCGCCAGGCAGAATCCGGATTTGCAGATTCCTGAACTTTATATTATAGCCCTCGTACCTATAACATGCACTCCCAAACCCGATACGCCCATCATGTGGTGACCACCAGTCAGTTGCCGTCTTCTGTTTAGTGAACACGGCTTTATCGTTCACGTACGCCGTAACAGTGTTGTTTGAGACTTGAACAAGAAAACGATTTGTTTCCGCCAGATCGGCATTTTGTTCAATGCCATTACCGGGATACATTCCGTGACATAACACCACTTTGCCCGTATGCCTGTAAATAAGAAAGCTCGCGTATTGAAAACTCAACTTTTTCGCGTACCCCATCACAACACCAGCGTTGAACCGGGCCTCTTCCTCTCCTCTAATCTCATAATTTCCTTTCACACGACTTCTGCATAACAACATTAACTGGTCATCTTTCTTACGTGAAGCGCCTGTTAGTGCACCATGTTCGTCCACACTCCAATTGCCGCCCTTGACCTCCCAGCCGGAGAGATCAGCATCTGGCACAAGGTCAACCCATTCGCCCGAAAGAAGGCCCTTATTTATCCTCAGCGTGGCAATACGATCTTTTATCAATGCAGCAGCATGAGAATCAGGTTTTACTTTTCCAGCGATCTTCTCGAATAAAGGCAACGCATCCAGCGATTGATCCTGCATGAAACATGCCTCTGCTTTCTCAAACTCCTCACGAATGGGTAAGTTGCGCAGATAAACATCACCGAAAATTAAGGCAGGCGAAGAACCGAAACTAAGGAAAACAGATTCTTGAACATTATCCCCCAGCTCGTCCAGGAGTCTCTGGGCTTCCTTATATTCGCCAGCCGCCCACGCTACGGCAGCATTAAAGGAGTTCCAATAATTACTTGATCCTACTCTTGTCGGCTCTGCTAACATGCCGTCAAAGAGAACTTTAAAATGCTCATACGCCCCCGTCATCCTATAAGCATCTTTCCAGTCTTTCAGTTCTGAACCAATATCCCGTATCACGTGCCAGTATTTCAGAGGCACTTCTGTGTCAAAGCGCTTCGTATTAAGGCACTCCACGCCAAATTTATACATTTCCATGTGACTGCCACCCCAACGTGGCCGTAACGCCCACATCAGCCTGGAATAGGCATGCGTATAATCAAGTTGCGCGGCTACTGTTCGGTCAAACCATTCTCTTTCATTGAAATCTGAACATGACGCCATGGCAACTGTTATCATATTGCACGCAGCTTCGGGAAATTCCGGGTGCAGTCCATGTGCCTCTACAAGTTTCTTTTCTGCCATTTCCAGTTCTTCCCCAAAACCTTTCCATCCGTCTCCTGTCACGGTGTCGGCCCAGCCGCCACCCCGTGCCTTCCATCCTTTACGAATATGGTACACACCTTCCATCACAAGACCAATCCATAGGTCCGTATTTTTGTTTTTCTTAAGTTCCTCCATCATCAGGTCGCCGTCATCGGGTATACTACAATACCCATTATTCCATTCACTCAGCGCTTCTTCCATGTAATATCGCTGGCTGCCATTTCTAAAGATTGCATCTCCCGCAGCTTGCCCCAGGTAAATCATTTTTTTGCGATTCATTGCCGCTATTTCATCTTTAGGTCTCTGCATTCCTTCGTATATCCGCTTCAACCGTCGAGCGGCATAGTACGAGAATATGCGCGGATACTTACTGGCCTCCAGAAGCTCCAAACCACGCTGCACCAGCGGCAACGCCTTTTCGTTGCCATCAACTACGTTAATTATGTTGCCATATGTATAGACTACGTTCGGATCAGCGCATCCATTTTCGATCAATTCCTGACCAAGTCGTTTCAAATCCGCAATAACGGTTTTGCTATTCGGGCCGTACCTGTACACGGCATATGTCGAAAAAAATGTCTTTGCCTTTGCATCCCAATTGGTCGATTGTTGTCCCCAATTCGTATAGCTCATCCATAGTGCCTCGTCCAGCCACGGCCTTCCTACCCCAGTACGATATTTTTTCCATGTGAAGGCATCAGGCCCTGAAGGAATCGTCTTAGTCTCGCCGGGTGTTGTACTCAGCGGGTAAAAGGGTAATGTATCAGAACCATAGGATGGAGATATTGACGTACAGACTATCAACGATAAGACTGCCAAGGCAGATAATTTCCAGAAAAAAGACCTCATGGAAATAGCTTATCATCCTGCCAGGGACAACATCAACGTTAAAATCCGTTACTGCCCGAATTTCACCATGACAAAACCCCAGAAGGGATGCCCTGAGGATAATCCTGCTTGCCACGGCGTAGCTTATCAGCGAAGCGGGGTCTAAAAACTCTTCTTCGCGTCCGGCTTAAAAGAAGGAGAAGTTGGCCCATGGATTGGGGTTGGTGAATCCGGATTCTTCATTGGTAATGATCTCACTGTAACAAGTCCCTATTGACAGGTCGTAATTGGAAACAGTGTTCATTATAGCAATATTACGAATGACTATGCTTCTATGATAATCTGGCGAAATCTGAATGCCGTACTGATTCTTGCGCAAATAATTTCCATCGATCCGGCATTCATCTCCGGCAAGTATTCCGGCACCTGTATATGCGTTCCCGTTTAAAGAGCATTGATTATTGACAACAACAGCGCCGTGCGTCACGTTGACGCCATTGCTTTGATTCGAGAAGACAATACAATCCCGCACCTGTGACTCAGAACCGGCGCGAATACCATCCATCGAATTAAACAGAGCACTGCAGTTTTCCAGCACCGACTCGTTCATTACGGAGAAACCGTTCTTGTGATTTCCACGGGCCACGGTCCGGCGGATAGAGCATCGCGGCCCCACGTTGATGCCATCGCCGTTATTGCCGGAGGCCTTGCAGTCAATTACCGTCCAGCCATGTCCCGTTCCCAAACTCATACCGGCATACCCGTTGGTTCCGCCGTTGTACGATACCATTATTTTTTCGATCGTGACATCAAAGGCAAGCGTACTTTTGATACCGCACTGTCCCCACTTGTAGACAACCCCATTCCGGATGGTAATGTTGTTGTGAGGCGGATTGTTATCAATGTATATGCCGGTAAGCGTAGTGTTGCCGCCCATAAGCGTGTTCGTCGAACCCTTCAATGCGAAACCGTTCAGATCTAATTGAACATTGCTCGCGTCGATTACGATGCCGTTGTAATCCGAGACGCCCAGCAGGTCACCTGTAACATAGTAGGATCCGGAATTGGTTATCGTATACGGCAAAGACGAGATAAGACGACGCGGCTCAATCTGGTCAAGCGTTTTCATTGTCACCCTGGGAGCTCCGTTGGTTCCAAACGCGTCCAAAGGCGGTTCCAGCGATCCTTCCCCGAAAACCATGTTAATGCAGATCAATGACGAAACGAACAGGCCCGCCAGCCCTGCGATCAGATATTTTTTCATAGCTTCCTCCGAGGTCTAGTATGTGTTTGCGACTTCATGAAGGAATATTATCAGACAGTCGGCAAAAAAACAAGACTGTAATGGCCTGAAAGGTCAGCCCATTCAGTCCTCCTGCCTGAAGAGAGATTTCACCACGGAGTTCACGGAGGCACCCCACTTCGCTGATAAGCTACGCAGGGCAAGCCCGGCTTCGTCCGTAGAACTATGCCGGGGCAAGCCCGGCTTCGTCGCAAACTACGCCGTGGCAGGCAGGATAGTTCATGATGGGGAAACAATATCCAATTTCCAATAACCAAATCCAATGTCCAAGTGGGGACCCGTCCGCCGGGACGCGGAAAACCGAAGTTTGCATTTAGTGAATCAGAAACGGTCGTGAAATCTCGATAGAGTTATTAGTCTATTGAGATTTTACGAATCCCGTTCTTTATCTATCCCGTCTATCCTGTTCATCCTGTCAAAAAACTCTTCTTCTCGTCCGCCCGCGGTGAAGACCCCGTCTCCTCTAGAATTAGACCAGTTCAAGCTGGTGGACTTCTTCTACATCTGGCATTTCGTCCCATGTCCTATCTTCAAGAAGTCGGCCAGCTTCTTTTTTCTTCACGCCACCCCATTGCTTAAAGAAGAACGGTACATCGGCAGACAAACATTGATCGCGAAGATCAAGCACCCAATCAACATCCATTGGCCGTGCGCCGGGGCCTGATTCTCCACCGACAATAACCCAATCTATTCCTTTAAGCTTAATATCAGGAATAGGACCGAGCAACGGTTCGACAGACAGGAACTTAACTACTGCCTTGGTCTTCTTGAGGTCTTCTATTCTTTCAAGACTGCCTTCGTTCTCAACAGTAACACCCATCCATATGTTTTGAGACCACTTAAGCTTGTCGGAAAGTTGCGAAAGCCGGCCTGAACGTTTGGTCAAAACTTGAAAGCAATGCAAGTGTGCCTGATTCATCACGCCGAATACTTTTTTAATGAACGGCAACGGAACATCTTCGTGAAACAGGTCGCCCATGGAATTAGTGAATACCATTTGCGGTTTTCGCCAGCGCAATGGCAGGTCAAGAACATGATCGTGACAAGTCACGCGAAATCCGTTACGGTAATTCGGCTGGCCCATCGCGTGAAGCCGCATAGCCATTCTTTCCGCGTAGCAATTCTTACAGCCCGCGCTAATCTTAGTACAGCCCGTTACCGGGTTCCACGTTGATTCAGTCCATTCTATTGATGACTTAAGAGCCATTGTTATTTCCTCGAAAAATAATTGTCGCTAATTCTTTATTCCAATGATTATCGGCGACGTAAAATCCTCGCTTCTTGTCGCTCTTTTTATATTCCACATCAATCATTTCCTGAGCCTTCATTTCTTTTAAAATACCTGCGGCATATTTGGTGTCAAAGCAATTCTGCGCCACAAAGTCGATGATTTCGACATTGGTAGCCCTTTTCTTTTGCTTGATGTATTTCCGGAAGAACTCTTTGGTCCGCTGGAAGTTGCTGGTCACCGTAGAGAGATTAAACAGAGCGGGGCCGCTGTCCCTTTCTGTCTTCACTGTTACGCCATCATGCGCATATTTCCAAACCAACTTATTCATAAGCAACATGCCGGTGATATGTTTGGTCAGATAAAACAAAGCATTCTTTCTTGTGCCATCATCCAGGCCTACCGACCTGACATATTTCAAGCCAATATGCTTAAGCAATTTCCGCCGGATTGATTCATTAAAATCATTGATGTCCGCATAATCGGCACAGCCTCGTTCTGTAAAATTCTCCAAGAAGTTTTTCAATGCCCCGACTTCATTAGCACATTTAACAAAACGATAAGAATGAAAAGTCGGCAAAAATAGCAGTACCTCTGCAGAAGGCACATCCATAAACCCTTTAACATCATCTATCCCTACATCGCTATAAGTAAATGGATCCAAGAAAAAAAACTTTGGCGCCTTAACTTTATCAAACGCCTCAATAGCTTGCGTTTTAATTGAATCGAACTTTTCACAAACAGGCCCTATGATTTTTATCTGCCTAGGTAGCGACAGCTTCTGCAAGTGCGACGTTAGATCATCACAATGCTTCTTATCATCATCGCTAAACACAATCACAATTTCCGCATTTGGGTGTTTGCTTTTCAATATCGCATTTTGCAACATCGACTTGGCAATATCTATCAGAACCAGCGGGCTTCCATCCTCCTGCCCGTTCTTGCCGCAACCACAAAAGAAATCAGCCATATAACACCGGCCATACTGCATTAATACCTTCGGCAAGTAACTGCTCAGATACTGGCGATAAATCAATATCTTGGAAGCAGTTAAATCTGTCTGGCTATCAAAAAAGTCTCTACTGGCGATCATTTCTGCCTTTTAGTATTTGAATTCGCCACCATTTCAATCTCTGCCTGCGTTAGACCATAAGGAATTTAGGGCCAACCCCAAATTAATGCTTAACTTTCTTTTCATCTTTTATTTATGCATTAGAAAGGTTTATCTCAAACACATAACCAGTCCTCAGTCCTCAAAAGGTTGTCTCCTCACACCACGGCAGGTTCATCGAGAATGTCCATAATCTTCCGTGCACAATAGACACGGTTACGCTTTGCCGAGTCAGTCTGTTCCAAGATGCCTAACGCAATGAGCTTATCCACTCCGCGTTGAGCTGTTGCAAAAGCAATGCGAAGCGTTCCTGACACCTGGTTGATCGTGCAATACGGGTTCTCTTCCAAGAGGTCCAATATGTCCAGGGGCGTCTTGTTTCTGCCGACTACACGTTGCCTCCATTCAATCAGCAAGGTGTTGATACGCCCTGCTCTTCTTAGTGCATCTTCCGACATGCGGGCAACGCCATTAAGAAAGTACTCGATCCATTCGGACCATGCTGCCTGCCCTGTTACTGCAGACAGTCGATCATAGTAGTCGGATCGCGTAGCTTCAAAGAATGCACTGAGATAGAGTAGAGGGGTTGGAAGAATATCTCTCTCGACCAGAAAGAGCGTGATGAGGAGACGGCCGACACGTCCATTACCATCAAGGAATGGATGAATGGCTTCGAACTGACTGTGCATCATTGCCGCTTGAATCAGTGGTGGTAGTGATCTGTCATGGAGAAACGTTTCCCATTCGCCAAGACACGACATCAGGTTATCAACAGGCGGCGGAATATAGGAAGCGTTCTGCAGCGTGCAGCTCGGGGATCCTATCCAATTCTGGCTGTGCCGAAACTCACCTGGTGTCGCACGTTCACCACGAACACCGCGCATGAGCCGTTCGTGCAATTCCGTAACAAGACGGAGCGATAAAGGCAATTCAGACAACCGTTTGATTCCATATTCCAGTGCTGTGACGTAGTTTCCCACTTCCTTTAGATCATCAGGGCTCCTGTCAACAGACGCCCCTGCATTCACTGCAAGGAGTTCTCCAAGAGTTGCCTGTGTTCCTTCTATTCGACTGGACAGAACGGCTTCTTGCTTGATGAACGTACGCATCAGTAAATGCGGGTTCTGCAGACTTCGCCCCGCTCCTGCCAGTTTCCCTATAAGTCGGTCAGCATCTGACAGTGCCCTGAGGATGGAGGGTGAGAAATTGATATCCGGTGGGAGCGGATTTGGAACAAATGCTTCATATCCGCCAGAACACTGTACTAGCCGTCCAGACCCATAGATTCTGCTTTTCATTCTCTTTTGAGAATATGGATAGGAACGATAATAGTCAAACCCTTATTATCGGTATGTTTCCGTACCGATAATAACGCATTCTGTTATTATCGAATTCCTGAGATCCCAGGGAATAGAGGTAATACGCCATGGAATAGAGGTAATATGAGGCCGTTATTACCACTATTCTGGCTCAAGACAACAAAGGATGCCCTGAGGAGAGGGCGGACACCGGAGGGTAATCCCGCCTGAAGAGAGATTTCACCACCCAGCCTGCAGCGCTTGCAGCGTCAGCAATGCGGGCAGGCGGAGTACACAGAGGCACCCCACTTCGCTGATAAGCTACGCAGGGCAAGCAGGAAAAGGAATTTTGACAGGATAACAGGATGGAGACAGGATCAAAAAGAGCACGAGTTGCTTCGTTAAATCTCGATAGAGTTATTAGTCTATTGAGATTTTACGAATCCCGTTCTTTATCTATCCCGTCTATCCTGTTCATCCTGTCAAAAACTACCCCTCACCGGTGTGTTCAGGGCAGATATCTTTGATAAGAAGACGTAAGTTTTCGACGTAGAACTCAAAGTCTGAAATCGAACCTTCGACAGTATCTCGCACCTGATCGAAGCCACGTCCCTGTTCGTCAATGAACGCTTCATCCCATAACGTCTTGAGTATAGACAACGGGACCTCCTTTGCTGCAAACACCTTGTCTATTTGCTTGCGGCATCGTTCTACAAATGCGGCATCAATGTTCTGAGTAAGCTTCTGAATGTCATAGAAATCTCTAGCTCGATTTCTGGTTAAGGTGTACTTGTAGTCAGGGCTTTGCTGGCATATGGCTCTGATCTTCTCCAGCACAATAAGATCTCTAGAGTATCCAAGCACGGTCACACCATGGATAGTTTTTTGCCTCTTCGTGCCGCAGTATTCGTGTTCGCTGATTTCAATTTCGATCTGGGGTGAGGCCGCACCGGCAGGAATGAGGGCATTTCGTCTTTTTACCTCCAGAGACTTTCCACGATGACTAAAGGCAACGAGTTTAAATAGGCATACCCATCCTCCCCACCAGTCGGGTTTATCTATGCTTTTCTTCTTTGGGCGTCGCTGCCACTTGAAGTCAATTACGTCTAAGCCATGACCTCGAAAAGTCTTGCCGAGGCTCTTCTTCATCATGGAAAAGAAGGTTTTCTCGTTCGGAATGGTGCCCTTGACAGAGAAATCTGCATCGATAGACAGGCGAGACTCCAACCTGTCGAAGATCCGCATCGCACTGCCTCCCTTCAAACGAAGCGTCGATGACAAGCAGGCGTCCCGGTAAATAGCCAGTATTGTATGATGGATTACCTCGTCAATTCTCATCGACCAGTCCCTTCGGATAGGAAATGCGCCATGTCTTATCCTGAATCCATGACGACTTGGCATGACGATCTACATAGAACATATGTTTGGGCGGGAAAGCTTTCCGGATCATTCTTGCGTTATCTTGCATGCCAAGACGATCCATGAAAAATCCAATTGTCTGCGAGTAGGGGTAGACAAAACCCATCTGCCGATAGATTTCTATAAGTTTATTCACATCAATGCGTCGCCCTCCCTCCCGAAAGTACGAGTAGACACTGCCAATACCGCCGTTGTAATGAGGGTTAATGACGGCATCAATCAACGCTCGCTCAAGACACGTTACGGAAGACCCTTTAGGCAAAAACTTGTTGCTCCTCGCAACTGACACAACCCCAAATCTGCTTCCCGTTCTCCGATCAACAACGACAATATCAATCCCTTTAATTTGAAAGACGTATTTGGTGTGCCGATGCTCTTTCAGGAACTCCTGTCGGATCGTGCTATCGTTGAGATCTTTACGTAGCCCTTTCAGCTTACCGGGGATCGTCTCATGGCAAACGTGAATAGTGCTTGGTACTTGCTTCGTCAGATTGTGGAAGTAGATTGCCGTACCGTTGCAGAAATATCCAGTAGGGTATAATGCTATGGTGAGACCATATAGGGACGCAGACTTAGGATCAAAGGAACAATAGATGGTTATCTTTTTCCCGTTCAGAGCAGTGTAGACGTAAGGCTTGATTATGTCCTCATCCTCAAGAGCATGAAGGAAGTTCTCGATCGCCTTGTAGCGGGTACGCTTCATGATCCGCTCGCCTATATCATGCAGCATCCTTAACCGGTGTGGTTGTCGAAAGGCCTCCTTGAGCATCTTTTGTTGCTTGATCGTGAACATTGTGTCTCCATAATATATAACGTATGCATACGTTATATATTACCCAGTCAGACAGCACAAGGGAAAAAGAACAAAAAAAGATACTTGACAGATTGGAGTAGAAGGAGTATAACGTATGCATACGTTATACTCCTAACACTATTGACGTGTAAGGAATTTTGACAGGATAACAGGATAAGACCCGGCTTCGTCCGTAGAACTACGCCGTGACAAGCCCGGCGTAGCTTATCAGCGAAGCGGCGTCTAAAAACTCTTCTCCGAGCGATTCGAAGGGTTAGTCCCTGCCTTTAGTGCCCGGGAAATTGGTCACCGCTTCTACTTTCTATTAGCATGTTCATTTCTCCACTCCTGATTTTAGAGAGTGCCAATAGGCTTCAACAATGTCAAATGCCGCACGGCTATCGAGCGAAATAGAGCATTCGGCGGCTAGTGCCGCAAACGGGCGTTCCCATGATTCAGGCGGCGGAGTCAGAATGTCAGGAATAGGATGCGTTGCTCGTTTTTCAAATGTACTTTTCAATGCAACTCTTATTCTATCGACATCCATGCCAAGTCGGATAAGCAATAGCACATCCAGCAGATCCCTAACACGCGAATTGCCAACTTCACCGCGCGGGAGCGTGTAGGCATGTAGTTTTTCGGCAAATTGCTGTTCCTTTGGTATCGCATGGAAAACACCACCGGCAATGCCGGCAAAGTCAAGCCAGTCCCGGCCACGCACATCCTCGCACGGTTCAATGACAGCATCACCAGACCCGACATCAAGATGAAAACGAACAAATGTTCGTCCAGCCACACGCGCTTCGACAGGATAGCGTGATCCTCCATAAGGCGCGGCGTTCAAATCCATGATCGTTTGACCGATGAGAAATGCAAAAAAATCGCCAAGGTCAACGGAAGCAGAATCCTGCAACACTTTAAGGATACGCTCATTCAGGTTCCCAACCCCTTTTATTGGCCGCCGTGTACCGAGATCAATATCGCGAGTGGTACGACTTTCGGAAAGACGCAATTCCATGGCGTAACCGCCCTTCAAAAGCCAGGGGCAGTTTTTATCCTGAAAAAGTCTGCATAAAAGACGATCAAACGCTACTTGCCGACGCAATCGCTGAAGATCGGTGCCTTCTTTCCGGGCCATGGTATGCAATCGCATTTCCAATGCCTGCCGAAACGCTGTGGCCGTGGCATAGATCGTGGTCATGCCCGGCTCCTGCCCTGGAGCGCTTGCAGGGCGGCATATTCCGGATGGCGCCGAAGCTCGGTTTGTGTAATCAGTCCACGTTCAAGTCCCTGTTGCATGGCTTGGCACAGATGGTCGCGGGATTCCGTGGCGTCATTCAGTAGATCAGTAATGGCACGCAGTGGACGCACAACACGATACCCTTGGCGTGTCTCGACATCGGATTTCTGCAGAGCGGAACGGTGCAGTACAAGAACCTTGGGTATCGCCGTGTTTCGGCGGAAACTAGACGGAACGGTCATGTGTAGTTTGGAAGGCATCAGGTCTGAAAGTTCATGGATGCTCAGCGCCGTTTGATGCGAGAAAACGCCTTGAGGTTCATAACTACGGCCACTCGACCATAGAGACCAAAGGACGTATTGCTCATCGGGAAAGCTGGGAAAACGTGCAAGCCTGTAGATACCGCGGTGCATCCTAACCCATGCGCCGGAAAAAACATGATGGCGATGGTTCTGGTCAATATATCCACACGCCACAGCTTGTTGCGTGGTAAAATAACCCTGTTGTTCCTCAGCAATTTTATATAGTTTTGTTTCGCTGTTCTTCATTTAACCGCATACTTCCAATAGTTATTATTGGTATTGTGCACATGCCAAACCACACGTCAACCTTTTAATAGATGGTTGCTATGAAAGACCTGGCCTACTTTACTGTCATTCGTCGCCTCTGCTTACCAAGGGCTTCCGGCCCTAAGGGCGGACCTGAGGGTAATCCTGCTTGCCACGGCGTAGCTTATCAGCGAAGCGGGGTCTAAAAGCTCTCCTCTGTCACGTGAGCCATGCAGGTGGGATCCTCTCGCAGGCCTTGACAAATACGGGAATATGTTGTTTAATACTTCGTTAAATGGCTAAGTATAGGAGATTATGATGCAGGACGTTATGGACACACTGAAGGCGCTCAGCGATGAAAACCGCGTCCGTATTCTCTGCGCATTGAAGGATCATGAGCTGTGCGTCTGCCAACTTATCGAATTGCTGGGACTGGCGCCGTCCACGGTATCCAAACATCTCTCGATTCTGAAGTCCGCGCGGTTGGCCGAAAGTCGAAAGGAAGGGCGCTGGATGCATTATCGCCTGGCCTCGACCCCACGCCTTCCCGCAGTGAAAATGATTACTAATCTCATCCAGAAGTCTGTACAAAACTCATGGCAGATGAAGGAAGACCGGAAACGACTCAACAGGATTCTCAAGATGGATACGGATAAATTATGTCGCACACTGACGAAACGAAAAGGGAGGTCGGGAACATGAATATGAATAATGATGAATCGCAACAGACCGATGTAAACAGCAAACCGGACACAACCGAATGCGCTCCGGGATGTAATTGTAACGCATCGGTACTGAGCACAAAGAGGAAGGTCGTAGTTAGTCTCGTTGTGGCTCTTGCCGCGGCGGCAGTTCTGGCTCACGGTATTATGAATAAGGACGAAGCTGAGAATGCTGGCGACCAACAGACGTTTGCGGCCTCTTTGCCTGTTACAGGGGCGGAAGAGCCCGCTTCGCTTGCGACCGCAACAACAGACATTGCGGGTAAGGAAAAAGCCTTGTCTTCTCTCTGGGGTAACACAATCGATTCTCTGGCATCTCTCAACAACGTGGCGGCTGATAAAGATGCCGTGTTTGTTTTTCTCCCCTATGGCAGTGACGAGGAAACCGACGCGATAAAGGCGCAGATAGAGACTGCGGCCGAAAAGATTATGGCCAAGGGAACCACGATGGCCGCTTTCACGCTCGATAATAATTCACAGGACTACGCGCAAGTAAGGAGTCAGGTACCTGTGCCGTGTGTGCTGGCCATGGTTAAGGGGCTCGGCATGAGTGTGGTTTCAAAAGACATAACTGAGGCAAAATTGCTTGAGGCAGTGGTTTCAGCGTCAAGGCCATCGAATTGCGGGCCTTCAGCTTGCGCCCCTAATGCTTGCCCGTGATGGAGGAAACTAAATGGAATGGATTCAATCAGTATTGGAGTGGACAGGAAACACATTTGACAGCGTTGGGCTGAGTCCAGTGGCGTTCCCTATGGCATTCCTGCTTGGGCTCGTCAGCGCCGTGGCAAGCGCATGTTGCACGCTTCCGGTGTTCGGGGCAGTGGTTGGGTATTCAGGCGCCAGACAACAGTTGGATCGTCGGGCAAATCTCCTCTCGGCCCTTTTCTTCATGCTCGGAAGTACATTAGCAATTCTCGTTCTCGGCGGCGTCGCTGGTTTTGTCGGGCAGGTTGCTCAATCATCTCTTGGCAGGTACTGGAAGATCTTTGCCGGGCTCATGGCCATCGTCTTTGGCCTGGCAACACTTAACTTGCTGCCGTTCAAAATGCCGCAAAGAAAGGCAAAATCGGAAGAACGGTCGAAGGGCCTCCTGGGCGCCGCATTCTTTGGTCTCATCATGGGAGGCGCTGTCAGCGTCTGCTCACTAGCCTGTAATCCCGGAATCTTCATCGTTCTGGGCGTAGCGGTACTACAGGGCTACACGGTCTGGATGATGGGTGTACTTGTAGCTTTTGCGGTTGGATTCAGTCTTCCTTTGGCAGCTCTCGTGCTCGGAGTTTCTTTCGGGAAATCAGCCATCCGAGCAAAGAAGGCTGAATCCTTCGTTCGGATCGCCGCAGGGATAGTGCTGATTGGCGTTGGTTTTTATTTCTTGAACACATTTTAAGAACATATAAAAGGAGACAACAATGACAGACGAAAAGAAAAAGAAGAAGGGCTTCCTCGCGGCAATATGGGAATCCATGACAAAAACGGGTGGTTGCTGCGGATCAGGAGAAGACTGTTGCGGTTCTTCTAAACAGGAAAAGAACGCCGAACCTGCCGACAAGAAGGAAGAGAAATGCTGCTCTTCTTAAGCTTTACCGTGTGAGAATGTCGGTGCCTACTGAGAAAAAGGTGTTGCGTGATGACTGATAATGATGGTGCACGCGCCTCAGGCAAGTACAGAGATGTATTCGTGCTGTCTATAGTTCCGATCGTTGTGGCTGTGCTTACTCTCGTGAGTTGGGCGCTGGCGCATTGGGAGATCGGTCCCCTTTTCGTTAATGCCGGACTCGCACTCATTGCCACTCTATTTGGCGGCTTCCAGAGATTTGTTTCGGGATTCAGGGACATCTTCAAAAGAAAGATTACCGTCAACGTCTTTGTCGTAGTGGCGCTTGTTGCCACAATAGCGGTTGGAGAGTTCCGGCCGGCGGCTGTAATAGTATTCATCATGGCTGTTGCCGGAGCTCTTGAATCCTACACGCTTGATAAGACCAAAAAGAGCATACAAAGTCTTCTGGATTTTGCCCCCAAAATGGCCACCATTCGCAGACGCGGTGAAGATATCACCGTTCCAGTGTCCGACATTGTGAAAGGTGATCTTGTAGTTGTAAGGCCTGGAGAAAGAATCCCTGTTGATGGCGTTGTGATCGCGGGAACCAGCAGTGTCAATCAGGCGCCTATTACCGGAGAGTCCATGCCTGTGGAGAAATACAAGGGCAGTGCTGTATTCAGCGGCACCCTCAATGAATCCGGAATGCTGGAAATTGAAACGGAGAAAGTCGGCGAAGGCACAACGCTTGCCCGGATTGTCCATCTTGTGCAGGGAGCACAGGGCACGCGCGCGCCGATTCAGAATATCGCGGACCGTTTTACCGCATGGTTTCTTCCATCCGTTATCCTGCTTGCCATATTGGCATACTTCGTTACAGGTGATATCAAAGCTTCGGTTTCGGTTCTCCTTGTCGCGTGTCCGTGCGCCTTTGCCATTGCCACCCCGACGGCGGTAACTGCCGGTGTATCCAATATGGCGCGACGCGCGGTATTGATAAAAGGAGGCATTTTTCTTGAGCTTGGATGCAAGATAGACCATCTGCTCGTCGATAAAACAGGAACATTCACGTTCGGCAGGCCCAAGGTGGTGGATATCGTGAGTCTCAACGGGGGAACCACGGAAGACATCCTTCATCTGGCATGTATAGCTGAGAAATACTCGGAACATCCTCTCGGTCGCGCGGTCCTGGCTGCGGGAAAAGAGCGCGGCCTCAACATTCCGGAACCCGAATCCTTTACCAGCTCGGCCGGACTGGGAGTGGAAGCACAATGGAACGGATCGAAGATCCGGGTCGGGAAGCCCGCGTTTCTCGGGAACGCGGAACAGAACATGCCGCCTGCTATAGAGAACGCCATAAAACAGCAATCCGAGAAGGGCCGTACCGCTGTACTCGTTGCCCGTGACGACAAGCTCGTGGGATTGCTCGCCATTGCCGACGAAATTCGGCCTGAGATCCCGGATACGGTTCAGGCACTCAAAGCCATGGGTGTAAAACACATTACCATGTTGACCGGCGACAACCAGCAGGTTGCCGCTTCGGTGGCACAAACCATAGGCGTTGATGACTTCAAAGCCGAACTGCTTCCTGAGGAGAAGCAGGAATTTGTCCGTAATTGCCAGGCTCAAGGACAGGTTGTCGGCATGATCGGCGACGGCATCAACGATGCCCCTGCCCTTGCTCTGGCGGATGTGGGCATCGCCATGGGCGCCGCGGGCACGGATGTGGCGATCGAGACTGCTGATGTCACGCTCATGAATGATGATATTTCGGGAGTAGCTGATTTCATATGGATGTCCGCGAAAGTCCTGCGCCGCATAAAACTCAACATCTTCTTCTCCATGATCTACAACGTCATAGGTCTTGGATTGAGTGTGGTGGGGCTGATGACTCCCATCATCGCGGTGATTTTCCAGGAAGCCGGTTGCATCACTGTGGTGCTGAGTTCGACACTCCTTCTTTTCACGAGACCGAGAAGGAAAATCATGGGTTCGGCATGATTCAAGAAGGGGGGGGCAGATAGATAATGACTTGTACAACGAACAATTCCGACGAACGACAAATGACGAGTATATTTGAGCGCTACCTGACCCTGTGGGTAGGGCTCTGCATTGTGGGAGGGATCATTCTTGGAAAGGTAGCTCCCGGTCTTGCGATGAAGCTGGACAGTCTGTCCATCTTCGTTAACGGCGCGCCTGTCGTGTCGATACCGATTGCCATCTGTCTATTCTTTATGATGTACCCGATCATGGTCAAAATTGATTTTGCGTCTGTTATCAAGGCAGGAAAGAGTGGCAAGCCTGTATTTTTGACGCTGTTTGTGAACTGGGCTATTAAGCCCTTCACTATGTTTGCAATTGCCTATTTCTTTCTTGGATTTGTTTTCAAAGGGCTTCTCGGCACGGATGCATTGGATCTGGTAAAGATGCCGTTCGGGCTGGATCTGCCCGTTGGCGAAACCTATGGAGCTGGAACGGTTGTCGTTTCCGACGGGATCAAAATGCTTCAGGTGCCGCTGTGGCGCAGTTATTTTGCCGGCTGTATCCTTCTGGGTATCGCGCCGTGCACGGCGATGGTTCTGGTCTGGGGCTATCTCGCAAAAGGAAATGACGGGTTAACGCTGGTTATGGTAGCGATCAACTCGTTAACAATGCTTGTGCTTTACGGATTGCTTGGCGGGTTCCTGCTCGGTGTGGGCAAGCTTCCTGTTCCATGGCAGGCGTTACTTCTCTCTATCGGCATATACGTGGCATTGCCGCTTGTGGCCGGCTATGTGTCGCGTAAATGGATCATTGCCTCAAAGGGTGAAACATGGTTCAAACAGAAATTCCTGCACGTTCTGACGCCTGTCACAATTATCGCGCTGTTAATCACGCTTGTACTGCTATTCTCCTTCAAGGGTGAGATCATTCTCAACAACCCGTTGACCATTGTCTGGATAGCCATTCCTCTTTTCCTTCAGACGTGTCTGATTTTTGTGTTGGGATATGTGTCAGCCAGACTATTGAAGTTATCCTACCAGGATGCCGCGCCAGCCGCGATGATTGGGGCTTCAAATCATTTCGAGGTCGCCATCGCAACGGCAACAATGCTTTTCGGATTATCTTCCGGTGCGGCATTGGCTACAGTTGTTGGCGTGCTTATTGAGGTTCCTGTCATGCTGATGCTGGTGAAGATATGTCTTCGAACCCGGAACTGGTTTGTGTACGACAAATGACAAGGATGAATTATGAATAGGCAAACGCTGCCAGCATGGTGAAAGGGAGTCAATCGTCAAAATACAACGCGCTATAAAGGCCGCGCAGATCAAAGATTCATGGTGCATGTTTTGATGTTGATTTACTTCCGGGCGCTGATACGATTCTCCGCAATCTGCAAAATCTTCATGTTATTATTTTACAAAATCAGGAGACTGTTATGACAAGAAATTATGACTGGGATTTTCCACTACCCCGCACTCACACCGGTATCCTCCAGGGAAACGGCACAATGGGAACAATGATATGGGGTGAAGGCCGCGCTCTGCGTATCACAATCGGCCGCGCGGATCTGTGGGACCATCGGGGCGGCATGCCGTGGACCGAAAAAATGTCTTATAAGAACATACGACACTGCCTGAAGAAGAACGATGAAAAGGGATTGCGCAAATTGTTCGAGACAACCGCGAATGCCAAAGGGGAACCACCGCGACCCAGCGTAATCCCGGTTGGCCGCATTGACTTTGATTTCGGCCCCGGCGCGACATTACAGAACGCGACACTCAGTCTTGAGGACGGCACGGTGACCGTGCGAATACAGAAGAGCAATAAAGTTCATAACGTATCACTTCTTCTCGATATGGCCGACCCGTTATTCGCGATAAATATACCGTCGACACTCGGCAAAGTAAGTGTTTCGAGTGTACCTGCATGGAACTTCGTGGGCAAGGCACTGCGATCTGCTTCGTTCAAACCGCCAAAGCGATTCACATCAAAGTCTTTTACAGGTTGGATACAGGAAATGCCTGTTGATCCCGATTTATGCGTTGAATATTCTGAGAATAAGGGAACTCTTTTTGTCTCTGCTGCGCGAGGCGACGATGCCTCACGCGCCAGGACGGCGGCGACAACGCTTATAAAGAATGCCATTAAAAAGGGCAAAGCCGGCATTGCCAGGGCCAACCGGTTATGGTGGAACAAATACTGGAATGGTGTGCCTGATATATCGATTCCCAATGACAGGCTTTCGTTCCTTTACTGGTACGGCATGTACAAGTTTGCCGGCTTGACTAATCCCGCCGGCGTTCCCGCTTCCCTGCAGGGCCCGTGGATCGAAGATTACCAGATGCCGCCCTGGTCAAGTGACTATCATTTCAACATCAACGTCCAGATGTGTTATCAGCCCGCGTATCACGGTAATAAGCTCGAACACCTGTTGCCTTTGTTCGATATGATCTTCTCGTGGCACGACATACTGAAACACAACGCAAAGGTTTTCCTGGGAATCGATGACGGCGTCATGCTGCCGCATGCCGTGGATGACAAATGCGTGTGCATGGGCGGGTTCTGGACAGGAAGCATTGATCACGGCTGTACCGCGTGGGTGGCGTTGATGATGTATCGTTATTATCGCTACACAATGGACAGAAAGTTTCTACGCAAGGCATATCCATTCATGGTCGCCGCCATGCGCGTATACGAGGAAATGTTGCAGAAGAAAGGAAATGCGCTTGAACTGCCGGTCAGCGTATCGCCGGAATATCGGGGTGCGAATATGAACGCGTGGGGTACGAATGCCAGCTTTCAGCTCGCGTGTATCCATGGCCTGAACGAGGCCCTGCTGACTTCTGCGAAACTCCTTGGAAAAAAACCAAGAACGATTTGGCGGCAAATCGAGAAGAAACTGCCGAAGGCGTGTCTCATGGGCGAAAAAGACAAGAAGCAAATTGGATTGTGGCAAGGCACAGATCTGGAGGAAAGTCATCGCCATCATTCACATCTGAGCGGAATTACGCCATTTGACGTGTTCACGATTGATGATCCGAAGTGGAATAAAATCATACGGAACAGCCTTTCCCGCTGGATCTTGCGCGGACCGGGCCTGTGGTCAGGCTGGTGCGTGCCGTGGGCTTCAACGATTCACTCACACACAGGCAATGCGCAGGCGGCTGAAATATATCTCGAGATTTTCGACAAGTTCTACACTAATGAAGGTTACGGCACACTCCATGACTGTAACGTATCGGGACTCAGTCTCATGGGCGTAGATTCAGTGGGCGGCAAGAAGTATAACCATTACAATGTGGGCTCGAGTCGCAGATGCGAAATCATGCAAATGGACGGAGGCATGGGTGCCATAACGGCTATACATGAGATGCTTTTACACACGCGGCGTGGAATAAATCATATCTTTGCCGGCGCACC
>JAQBFJ010000057.1:0-7209 GCA_032123435.1 Verrucomicrobiota bacterium | reverse complement strand
TTGGTAGATTTCGTTCAACAATACTGGCATTGCCGAGAATTACGGCGATGACATTATTGAAGTCGTGCATGACGCGAGAAACCATAATGTCAATGGTTCCCATTTTTTCAGCCAGAAGCAGTTTTTGTTGAAGCAGGCTTTCGATTTGCTTAATTGCAGTCATTTGATTTTTGAGTTCGTCGACCATTACTCCCATGCACGTTTCTATGGCTTTTACGTCGTCGCGTGATTGTATGATGTCGGTTGCTCTGGCAGGGGCGACATGTCCAATCATGTTTTCAATATCACGCCGAAGTTTGACGATGCTTATAGGGTGCCGGCGCATTACGATATAACCGATCAGCGCAAGGATGATAATCAACATGTATGCAAGGAGTTCCCATGTGCTGATATTTCGTAATGAGTTGTATCCGTTGATGCCGGCAAGAGTGAATAATGCCAGGACGGGAATAACAAACATTATTGCCACCCCAATTGCGAACTGGCCGGCAGCCCCCTGTGAACGTGACCGATTGGAAAAATTACACATATACGGTTGATGCTATATCGGTATATGCCGTGCGTCAATATAAAAACCAATAGTAACGACATTTCTGTCATATTCAGTCGAGTTCCAGTTCTGCAGATTTGCGAAGATACGGCCAATAATTACGAGTGTACGTGTAGAGTGATGCCAGATTAACGATCAGAGCGATAACCTCGAAACTGTAAACGACATATGGATGAAAAAGGGTTACAGGCGCTTCTTCAAGAAAATAGATACAGCATATTAAAGGAAAATTTATGCAGGTTCGGAGTTTGCCCGACCAGTGAGCGTTGCCGCTGACGTTGTATATTGAACCTATAGACCGCAGGAATGTGACCCATTGATCTCGCATCAGGAAGAAGGCGGTCATAATAAGAAGAAATAACGCATGGGTCTGGTGATCGTTCTTCATTGCAATAAAAACGAGAAGCGGCATGCTTATCAGATAAAAAAACTTATCCATGAGCGGATCCACATGTGCTCCGAATTTTGTGACAACACCGAACTTGCGGGCGAAATAGCCGTCAAACAGATCTGTAATAGCGGATGATACGAGTGCCATAAGAGAAAGCAGGAAAAGCCATGGGGCCGGCATTTCAGCGTGTATTATTGCGCCTATGAAGAAAATCAGAACAAGGGGAAACCTTCCGAAGGTCATGAATGTGACAAAATAGAATTTCGAAGATCTGCTCGTCTTCATTTCAGCACTCCGCTCATGTTCCAATATTAAGCGCGATAATTCCTGTACGCAAAGCCATGCCGGATATGCAATGGCGGGCATTCAGGCGTTATTCACCTACCTGGTATCTGGTGAATCTGCGTATGGAAAGTTTGTCGTCTAACTCCTTTTCTTTGGAGGAAAGGAGGTTTTTCACCGACAGCTTTTGTTCCTTGACGAATTCCTGGTCCATGATGCAGACCTGTGCATAAAATTTGTGCATTTTGCCGTCTACTATCTTATCGATAATCTGAGGCGGTTTGTTTTCCACCTGCTTTGCGTATATTTCTCTCTCGGCCTTGATTTCATCAGCGGGTATGTCCTGAGAAACAATATATTTCGGATTGCAGGCTGCTATATGCAAGGTTAAATCCTTGGCAAGTTCCTTGAATACGTCTTTTTGAGTTGTTTCATCTTTTTCGCATCCTAATTCAAGCAGAACGCCGACCTTTCCGCCAAGATGGATGTATGACGCAACCATGCCGGAGTTTTGGACTGTATATCTTATGTTGCGGCGAACTACGATATTTTCTCCGATTTTGGCTATTCTGGCTATAATATTGTCCTTCGCCTCTTCTGCCAGAGCGTTGTCGGTATGAATCGCCTTTTCTGCAAGCTCGGCAGCAAATGCCTGAAAGTCGCTGTTTCTCGCCACAAAGTCCGTTTCGCAGTTCACTTCCACCAGTGACCCCGTCTTGCCGTTGTCCTTTATTAATGAAACGATCAAGCCCTGATTGGCGACACGGGCTGATTTCTTGGCGGCCACTGCTATTCCTTTTTCTCTGAGCAGTCTTGTGGCTTTCTGCATATCGCCTTCAGATTCCTGAAGGGCTCGTTTACATTCCATCATGCTTACGTTTGTAGCGTCACGCAGTTCCTTAACTGTGGATGCGGTAATATCTACCATTGTCAGGTTCTCCTCATATTTCGGTTTTTACAACTTCTGATTCATTGTCAGGCATGGGGGTCGGTTCTTTTTTGCCTTCAACTTTTTCATCTGTCGCCTCACTGGTAATGGGCACCTTTTTCCGGCTTGGTTTCCTGGTGGTCTTTTTGTGGGGGGGCGTCTCTTCCTGCTTGGACGTGGTGTCGGCAGAAGGTTCGGATGTTTTCCCGGAGGATGCCTTGTCTGCTTTTTGTTTGGCTCTTTCAGCGGCCGCTTTCGCTTCTGCCGCGGCCTTTTCACGTTCACGGTCGGCCATTATGGCCATGTATTCCTTGAGAGCCTTGTTAACGATATTGGCGGCTTCCATGACCACAAGTTTAACGGCGCGAATGGCGTCATCATTACCAGGGATAACATAATCTATCGGATCAGGATCGCAATTGGTGTCAACAATAGCTATTACGGGGATATTCAGCTTGTTTGCCTCGGCAACAGCAATTGCTTCACGATTTACATCGACCACAAAAAGAGCGCCGGGCATGTTTGTCATCTCCGCGATGCCTGAAAGGTTCCTTCTGAGTTTTTCCAGTTCATGCCGAAGTATCGATATTTCCTTTTTGTTCATAGCGTCAAATGTCCCGGTTTTCTCCATCTCTTCAATGTATCGCATTCGTTTGACGCGCTTGCGTATTGTGTTGCTGTTGGTAAGCGTTCCGCCCAGCCATCTCGATGTAACGTAAGGCTGGCCCGACTCAGTCGCCGCTTGCTTTACCATGGTTTGGGCTTGTTTCTTTGTGCCTACAAAAAGAACGCTATTTCCTTGTAGGATTACATCCCTGAGGAAACGCATTGCCTCTTTCATGAGCGCCATGCTTTTGGCAAGATCAATTATATGAATGCCATTACGTTTGTCGAAAATATAGTGCTTCATTTTAGGATTCCAGCGCTTGGTCTGGTGTCCAAAATGAAGACCCGCTTCCAGTAGGTCGCGTATTTCGATCTCTTTCTTGGGGGTTGTTGGCAGAGCTTGGGATGTTTCGACTGGGCTTGTTGTTTCTTCAGTTGCAGTTGCCACAATAATCTCCTTTGTTAAAGGTGGCATGAGAACGCCATAAAACATTCTCGTGCACCTAATCCGCTTTATTCCTTCCATAGTGGCTAGGAAGGAGATTTCGCTTCAGTCTCCATCATTTCACCTGTCGGCAAAACGAACAAGAGACAATTTAAAAATGAAAGAATATCAGAAATTGTTTCCTATGCAAGGGAAAAAAGGATTTTTAAATCAATTGGATCTTGTTATAGTAACAGCAGTTTCTTTATGCTTCATGTGTTGTGAAGGGGGAGGCGTTGATGCAAAAAAGAATGGTGCTTACGGAATTGCCCGAATGGCAAAAGCTTTCCGTTGAATATTCGAGAATTAAAAACGTTCACCTGCGCGATCTTTTCACGGGTGACCAGGGCAGGGGCGAACGTCTTTGCCTTGAGGCATGTGGGCTATATCTGGACTATTCGAAGAACCGTGTTGACGATGGGGTCATGACGGCTTTGCAGAAACTTGCAGTCGCCAGTGGTCTTCGCGGCGCCATTGATGACATGTTCTCGGGGCAGCAGATCAACGAGACCGAAAAAAGGGCAGTTCTTCATATCGCCCTGCGTAATCGTTCCGATTCCCCTATACGCGTCAACGGACAAGATGTCATGCCTGATGTTAATTCTGTTCTAAATAAAATGGCCAGGTTTGCCGACAAGATAAGATCAGGTGAATGGCGTGGTTATACCGGATGTCGTATTCGCAATGTGGTCAATATAGGTATTGGCGGATCGGATCTGGGGCCATGCATGGCATACGAAGCGCTTAAATCGTTCAGCGACCGCAGTTTGACAGTTCGTTTTGTGTCGAATATCGATGGTACGCATTTGGCAGAAACAATACGTGATATGAATCCGGCTGAGACGCTTTTTATTGTCGCTTCAAAAACTTTTACGACACAGGAAACTATAACAAACGCCAATAGTGCCAGGGCATGGCTGGTCGGGGATCTGAAAGATAACAAGGCGGTTGCAAAACATTTTGTCGCAGTATCCACAAACAAAGAAGCAGTTGAGGCGTTTGGTATAGACAGCGCCAACATGTTCGAGTTCTGGGATTGGGTAGGGGGTCGATATTCTCTGTGTTCAGCCATAGGATTGCCTTTGATGACGGCTATCGGGGCCGATAACTTCATTGCGATGCTGGAAGGGTTCCACATGATGGACCGCCATTTTGCGGAAACTCCGTTCGAAAGGAATATGCCGGTTATTCTGGCTTTGCTCGGTGTATGGTATAACAACTTTTTCGGTGCGGGAAGCCACGCGATACTAGCCTACGATCAATATTTGCATAGATTTGCAGCGCATCTTCAACAGTTGGATATGGAGAGTAATGGCAAGGCTGTTGATAAACAGGGACGCAGGACGGAATACGAGACCGGCCCTGTAATATGGGGGGAACCGGGTACAAATGGTCAACATGCCTTCTACCAGCTTATTCATCAGGGAACTAAACTCGTACCATGCGACTTTATAGGATTCTGCTGTTCACACAATAAGGCGAGTGGCCATCATAATAAATTAATGGCGAACTTCTTTGCGCAAACGGAGGCGCTTGCTTTTGGAAAGACGGTGGAAGAAAACGTCTGTGATGGAGTGCCTGAATCCCTGTTGCCTTACAAGACATTCGAAGGTAACAGACCGACAAATACAATTATGGCTGATGAACTTACTCCTCGCACTCTTGGATCGCTTGTGGCTTTGTATGAGCATAAGGTGTTTGTTCAGGGAATTATATGGAATGTCTATTCATTTGATCAATGGGGGGTTCAGCTTGGCAAGGTGCTCGCCAATAATGTGCTTCGGGAACTGGAGTCGGACGCAGAGCCGAACCTGAAACATGACAGTTCAACAAACGCGCTCATAAAACGCTATCGCCGGACAAGAAAAGAAAGAGAGTTTTATTGACAGGATTGACAGGATATACATGATGGGCGTGAAATCTCAACTGGATTATTTAATCCATTGAGATTTCACAGATCCCGATTTTCTATCAATCCCGTTTATCCTGTTATCCTGTCAAAAATGCTCTCCCGTGTACTCGGAGTGGTGAAGATGTTTTACCACGGTCAGCCGATTATGTCGCTGTCCAGATCGTATGTCTTGTCAGTTATGTCGTGCTGGGTTCTGTGGTGTTGGGTTTTGGCTGGTTCAAGTTGAATCGGACACCAGCGACCGGATTCGTTGGTCCAGTTGTCCAAAGTAATGTCAAGACGCGTAACGGCAGGCAGTCGCCGTATGTCGTAGAATATAGCTTCCACAATTGCCGTTGTAAGTGTTTCCTCTATACCGGATATTCGCGCAAGTTTGCCGCGTATCGTTACTCTGCCTATTGCACTGCGAATAGACATGGTGCCTAGATCAATGAAGTGTTTGACGAATACTCTTCTTATATTACGATTGGTTTCGAGGTCTGCCTGACTCATTCTTCATCTCCTGAAGTGCCGATGAGGCCCTCAACTTTTTCGAAAAGCTCAAGAAGTCTGAAAGGTTTGTAAATTATATCAGTATTGCCATCCGCGAACTCATTTTGCCACATGTCAACAATTTCATTCGATTTGGTGTTAAAGGATTTCGAAAACGCTGTTACAAAAAGCACGGGTATTTTTCTATGTTCTCTTATTTCCCTGTATATCTCAAATCCATCCTTCTTCGGCATTCTTATATCAAGCAGGGCAAGATCAATAGTGTCATCCTCCTTCAGTATTCGTGTTCCTTCCTCCGGATCACTGGTTACGATAAGCTTATACCCTTTGCTTTCCAGCGCCTTTTCAAGGCACAGAAGAATTGATGGTTGATCGTCTATTGCCAGTATTGTCTTCATGGGTTATTTCCTTTAGTTAGGCTGTTCTGTCGAAAAAAAATCAACCATTTCTCTCTTTGTTTTAAGGGAAAATGAGTCAGTTCTCGAAAATGTTTTTTAAAAAATCGTCATTGCCGGGGTGTTTTACGTCACTGCTGGATCCCGGTCCTTTGACATATGGAGGAGGACTTATTATTACCTTCTCAGTGTTATCGTCGTCATGTGACGGCTCAAAAGGAGAAGCCCATGATTCAAAGCCATGCTGTCTCATTGCCTCTTCCATTTTCACCATTTCAAATTCTTTGCCGGCAATTGAATATATGAAAAAAGCCAGAGCAACATGTATTAAACTGCCGTTTGGAGACAGTCCGTATATGCCCCATATTATGGCAATTATCTTGCCAAGCCTGGCGGCAACATATGTCGCGCGAAGTCGTCCCATTTTACGTGACAGCATGGCTCTGAAGATGCGTCCGCCATCCATTGGAAAAGTCGGCTGAAGATTGAATATAGCCAGCCAGATGTTGATGACGCCTAGATATTGAATTCCGTTACATAGAATACCATAATGAAGCAGAGGCAATGGGAAATTGCTTTGGGGCCACGGCAGGTACGCGCCCAGTTTCCAGCACAAGTATCCTATGACGACGCTTACTGCCGGGCCGGCGATTGCCATCTGGAACTCATCCGCAGGTTTGGATGGTATTTTCTCCATCTGAGCGGCTCCGCCGAGAAACATAAGTGTAATTTCACGGACGCGACATCCTTTCCTCAACGCCACAAAGGAATGTCCCAATTCGTGTAATGCTATGCTCGTGAAAATGCCGATCTCGAACATTAGAAGCATAATGATTTCAATTGGACCGGAGGAAAAACCAGTGCTTAACGCGAGTATCACCATCATTATCAGGAGTGATACATGCACCTTTATGGGAATACCCCAAACAGTCGCTATTTTGTATGAGGATCGAAACACAAAAAACCTCCATTCAGGTTGACTTTACCCGAGATGGCTGTGTCATGCCAATGTGTAAATTGGTCATATGTCAGTTTTTCATGAAAAAGGATTATAGTATGATGGACAATGCTAAAGTATTAGCCCGCATATTTCATGAAGAATCTACTGCGAGCGTGTATCTTACACCACCTCAAGGACTTGCCTCGGAACCCGATTTCGACGTGTCTCG
>JAQBFJ010000056.1:0-5313 GCA_032123435.1 Verrucomicrobiota bacterium | reverse complement strand
TTGGCCCCGTATGGAAGGACGGCTCGCGCGGAGAACCTGACCTGTTGAAACAATGCTACCGGAACTCGCTCGAAACAGCTCGGCATCACAGTCTGAAATCCATCGCATTCCCATGCATCAGTACCGGCGTCTATGGATATCCTCCGGAAAAAGCCTGCAAAATAGCGGCTTCAACGGTGCTGGAGTATTTAGAACAAACCGGCTATGACGGAAATGTTGTCTTCTGCTGTTTCTCCCAATATAACTTCGAATTATACAATAAACTACTTGCATAAAGCAGGTATATTTAAATAATGACCACAAGTTAACGGCCGGATTAAATATGATCACATGAAAAGGATTCCATAAACATGACTATCACCGGAAAAGATAAAACAATTTTAAGAGAACTGGGCAAACAAGTTGCCGAAATTGCCGCACTGCCTGAACAACAGGAAACAATTTCACTCTGGAAATCCTTGAACAGCCTGAAACCAAAACGACCAATGGTCATGATAGACCAGATTCCATGGCATGAAATGGATGTCAACGGCGAACTTTCAAATCAAACCGAAGACAGCTTCAGTCAAGCATTGGAAACCGAACTGCGCAGAACTATATACAAATGGAACCATATGCGAACAGATATGGTCGTAGATCCAGTTATAGACATTTCCAAGGCAATTAACGGCTGGGATTTAGGAATAAGCGTCCAGGAACATACAGCATCAAGTGATCCGAACAACTCTGTAGTTGGTCACTTCTATATTGACCAGATGAAAACAGAAGACGACATAAACAAAATCAAAACACCTGAAATCACCCACGACGAGGAAACAACCAGGCAAAAAGAAGAGAACGTTCATGATATATTCGATGGCATACTGACTGTTCGAACACATGGATTCACTCCTTCCTTTGCTTTATGGGATGCAATTGCCACGTGGCGCGGCGCTGAAGCTATACTGTATGACCTTGCCGATAGACCTGAGTTCACCCATGAACTTATGACTAAACTAACGAATGCATACCTTGCCGGGCTGGATCAGCTCGAAGAAAAAGGCCTTCTGGACCACCATCAGAATACCATACACTGCAGTGGCGCGCATACGGACGAACTACCTGCACCTGGATTCAATCCTGACAAACCAAGAGCAAAAGACATCTGGACCTGCGGTATGGCCCAGATATTTTCAACCGTCTCACCAGCCATGCACGAGGAATTTGAACTGAATTACGCGACTAAATGGTATTCCAGATTTGGACTCGTTTACTATGGATGCTGCGAACCACTCCACGATAAGATCAGTATAATCCGAAAAATACCGCATTTAAAAAAAATCAGCATGAGTCCATGGGTAGACATCGAAAAAGGCGCCGAACAAATCGGGGGCGATTTCATATTCTCAAGAAAACCCAACCCGGCGTTTCTTGCCACAGACACGTGGAACAAGGACATTGTTCAGAATGATATAATTGATGTCATGAAAAAGTGTCAACACCATGGATGTCCGCTTGAATTCATATTGAAAGATATCAGCACCGTCCACTATGAACCTAAACGATTATGGGAATGGGCCGATCTGGTCATGCGACAGGTTAAACAGTAAAAGCTGAAAAAAGATAATGATCATATACGTCGTAACAGAGACATACAGCCGGTACAAGACTGGACCTGATTGGTTCACTTTCAGAAATAATCTTGAAAGCATAGCTCAAACCCCATGTATTGTCCTGCACTATACGCAGATCAGCCCTGAAGCAGTGCGGAGCATTCAGCCGCTGGCCATATGTCACAGCGGCTCGGGGACCGACTATGAAACATATGACATCATGCACTCCCAGGATTATCGCCGGGTTGTAATGGAATCCAGCGTGCCGCAAATCGGGTTCTGCGGCGGTCATCAGATTATCAGTGTATTATTCGGCTCTACGCTTGGTCCCATGCGAAAACTCAAGAAGAACGAACCCGAACTCGACGCTTCATATAACCCGGGGTACTTCAAGGAATGGGGGATTTTTCCTGTTAATATCGTCAAAAAGGACCCTCTTTTCCTGAAATGCGGGAAAGCAATCATGGTTCAACAACGCCATTACTCGGAAATAAAAAAACTGGACTCACAACTCGTCCTGCTTGCAAGCTCGAAAGACTGCCGCGTTCAGGCTTTCAAACATCGCTCAAAACTAATCTATGGCGTACAGTTCCACCCGGAGATATTAAACAATACATATAAAGACGGGACCAAGATACTCAAGAACTTTTTTAAACTCGCCCGTATGAACCGGAACAACGCATAGAAAGGCGATTAAACAACATGACTGGCAAACCAGGAATACTCCTGTTGGGCGATTCCATTCGTGCGAGTTACGAACCGCATGTCGCAAAACTTCTTGATGGGAAAGCCGTCGTCACCGGTCCTTCAGACAACTGTCAATACAGCTCGTTCACCCTTGAATCCATTGATAAATGGATAAATGAGCTTGGCAAGCCTGACATTGTTCATTGGAACAATGGCCTGCACGACTGCGGGCATAATCCGGATCGAAACCCGATCCAGATACCCATAGAAGAATACAAGGCAAATCTTGAAGCCATCCTTGTCTTACTCAGGAAATTAACACCCACAGTCATCTGGGCAACTACCACCCCAACTCATCCAAGCCGTAAATTCCTGGAAACCGAATGGTCCTGGCGTAACGAAGAAATAACAAATTACAATCAAGTCGCACGTGACCTAATGCAAAAACACAATGTTCCTATTAATGATCTTCATGATTTGATATCCGCTGATCCGGACAACTATCTCTGCGAAGACCTGCTTCATCTCTCTCCCGCGGGCCAGAAAGTGTGCGCGCAAGAGGTCGCGATACATATCTCACGTTTCTTGCCCTGACACTGTTTTCATCACAATAAAAACAAAGTTACAGGAGCAATGCATGAAACTGTGGTATAAAACATGGACCACGGAATACATGAGCGGCCTTCCAATAGGCACGGGCCGACTTGCCGGAATGATATTCAATGCGCCCACAGCCGAACGAATCGCGTTGAACCATGAATGGCTATGGCGCGGACCGGGCCGCAACAGGGACACGCAAAAGACCAGCCATAAACTGCAGAATGTACGCGAACTCCTGTTGGCAGGAAAATATGCCGAAGGCACTGTCGCCGGCAACGACGCTTTCTCGATTAAAGACAAAGTGATCAAACTTGATCCATATCAGCCTGCCGCCGATTTCATGATCCACATGGAACACAATGAAATAAATAACTATATCAGAGAGCTTGATCTTAATACCGGCGTACTGACAGTAACATATAACGCCGACGGCGCTAATATAACAAGAGAATATGTAGCGCACATGGTTCGCGACATCATACTGGTGCGCGTCTCTTCCGACAGACCACTTTCATTAAGACTCGATCTCACCCGCTGTGCTGATCCCGATTGTTTCATTCAGACAAAAGCAACTCCCGCAGAATTGAAGATGAATGGTAATTTTCAAAACGGAATAGCTTTCAGCGTCGACGCCAGTGTAATCAGCTGTAATGGAAAAAGCCACGCTGACGGAAACAGCATACTTATAAAAGAGGCCACCGAACTGATCGCGGCAATAAACATCGGAACATCAGCGAACAACGCTCTTCCTGAGACTGAGAGTCAAATCAGACTTTCCTCTAATGTGGTTTGGAAAGAACTGCTGGCAGAACATATCAATGAATACCAGCGTCTTTACGGTAATTTGCGGCTGGAAATTGATCTTCCACAATCAGACTTGCCAACTAACGAACGTATACAGTGTATACGTAAAGACCCTTATAAAGATCCGCTATTGCCCTTGTTATACTTTAATTACAGCCGTTACCTCATGATAGCCAGCACATGTAAAGGTCAGCTCCCTCCCAACCTGCAGGGAAAATGGAATGACTCCATATCTCCAGCATGGGACAGTGATTATCATCATGACATCAACCTTCAGATGAATTTCTGGCCGGCTGAGCCCGGCAATCTCTCTTTCGCAACGGAAACTCTGTTTAACCACATAGAACGATCCATCCCGCATGGCCGTAAAGCCGCATGGGACATCTATGGGTGCAGAGGTGTGTTCATTCCGATAACAACCGACGCATGGGGCCGCTGTACTTCGGAGGCCTACGGGTGGTCTGTCTGGATAGGCGCTGCCGCGTGGCTGGCCCAGCACATGTGGTGGCACTACGAATACGAACCCGACATGGAATTCCTTCGCGACAGAGCGTATCCTTTCTTCAAGGAAGTGGCCGCTTTTTACGAAGATTACCTCATAGAAGATGCTGACGGTAAGTTACAGATTGTTCCATCCCAATCACCTGAAAACCGCTTTACGCTGGGCGGCGAACTGCCGGTTACGCTTTGTGTATCGGCAACAATGGACGTTGTGCTCGCAACAACTCTACTGAACTACGCCGTCAAGTCAGCGGAATTGCTCAACATGGATTCAGAAAAGCGTGAACAATGGAAAAGCATGATTGAACGTCTGCCCGAACTGAAAATCGGACAATACGGGCAACTCCAGGAATGGAACGAGGATTTTGAAGAGGCGGAGCCGCAGCATCGTCATGTATCGCATCTCATCGGATTATATCCCGGCGACATGCTGGACAAGGAAAAAACACCTGATCTCTGGCGCGCGGCTGAGATATCGCTTGAACGCAGGATAGCCGCTGGCGGCGGACATACGGGTTGGAGTCGTGCGTGGACAGCCTGCCTTTTCGCACGACTTGGTCGGGCGCGTGATGCATGGGAACATCTTGTTCATCTAATAAGTGAATTCGCGACAGATTCGCTTCTGGATCTGCATCCGCCACGAATATTTCAGATAGACGGAAATTTCGGGGGGGGCGCCGCGCTACTTGAGATGCTTCTACAAAGCTATCATGGTGAGCTGGATTTTCTGCCGGCGTTACCTGACGCATGGCCTGACGGGCACGTATCGGGTTTACGGGCACGCGGCGGCTTCACCGTGGGTATGGAATGGCAACACGGACAATTGGTATCCGCTTCAATAACGGCTGGCACGACAAGCCCCTGTGTAATCATTAACGCGCCAAAGTCCTGTAAAATAGCAGATTCAAACGGCGTGAATATCCAATTCAAAAGAGCTGCAAACCGTATCACCTTTGAAAGCCAGGCCGGAAAAACCTACACCATGACGGTTGTCATGTGATAATAATGGTTCAGGATAATACCTGCAGCCCTGCCGGGCGGCGTAGTTCTCTATGGAGACGAACCAGGGCCTGCCCCATTCCTGGCCCCAAAAATGCGCCAATTCACCGTAAGCCAGGCTTATGCCCCG
>JAQBFJ010000055.1:0-4887 GCA_032123435.1 Verrucomicrobiota bacterium | reverse complement strand
CTTTTTCGGCAGATTGAGGAGTTTGAAGTACAAATGTACATAATCAACATCTAAATGCGCTTTCTTTACTCTTTGTAATATAACATCGCTTTCCGCTAATTGTTCTGCTTTGTCAAATAACTTGTCGATTTCTGCTACAAGGGCAGGGGATAATGCCTTTTAGGCGCCGCAAATGGGGCATCCCTGCATCCCCAGTGGTTTTTCCAGGGAGCACTGCTCCAGAAGGGCTTCGTCCTGGAGTAAGGTTACGGTGGGGCCATCTGCTGCTACTTTTCCTTTGTGAATAACAATGGTTCGCTCGCACAAGTCCACGGCCATATCAAGATCATGAGTTGCTATGATCTTTGTGTGTTTGAATGTTTTGAGCAACTCTATTAACTTGCGTCTGGTTTTAGGATCAAGATGTGAGCTTGGTTCGTCCATTACCAATATGTTTGGCGACATGGAAAGAACTGTCGCTATTGCTACGGATCTTTTTTCCCCTGCGGACAGTTTGTATGGCGGCCGGTCAGTTAAATGGGTCATGCCGACTGTTTCAAGCGCATCGGCAACGCGTTTTTTGATCTCGTTGAAAGGCAGACCCAGATTATTGGGTCCAAAAGCAACATCGTCAAAAACAGTTGGCATGAACAATTGATCATCAGGATCCTGGAAAACCATTCCTACTGTGCGGCGTATATTTGTCAGGGTTTCTTTTGTTAAAGGATAGTCTCCTATCTGCAATTCACCTTTGGTGGGCATGAGATATCCATTAAGATGCAAAAGGAGTGTGGATTTACCTGCTCCATTTTCTCCTATGATAGCGACGGATTCACCATGCGTAATTCGAAATGATATACCATCGATGGCCGTCGTTCCGTCAGGATACGTATAATATAGATCCGTGGCTTCCACAATATGGTGACTCATTGAAATATCTCCGTAATAAATGAACCCAGTAGTAATGAAATGTTATGAATTCGCATCAAGACAAACAGTAAAGACCAAACGCAGACAAACATGATATCGCCTGGGCGTAGTTTCAGTGGTTTCATGGATTGAATATGACCGTCGAATCCGCGGGAGATCATGGCTGAATGAACACGTTGTGCTCGATCAAGGGCACGTAGAAGCAGATATCCGAGCATGTGGATATATACCTTGATCCCCATGTCATGTGTGCCGAACGATCTGATGGTTTTGGCTCTAACCATTCTGAGCCCTTCATCCGCAATTACAAATAAATAGCGATACAGAAAAAGCAGTTGAACAGTAAAAACGCGTGGAACACCAAGTTTATCCAATGCCAGGCAAACGCCATAGATTCCACTGGACGCAAGAAGAATCAGCGCACCTTCAACAGTCAGAGCAAACCTGATAAGTATGGATAAGAATGAAACCCAGCCTCCAGTTATTGTTAAAGTGCCGATGGTAATGAACGTTTCCCTGTCCAATAACGGATTGAATATACCGATCAAAATCGCAAATGGGGCGACTAGTAATATTTTTCTGAGAAGGTATGGCACGGGAATGCGACCAACGGTCATGAGCATGACAGGGTATGCAAAAAAAGGCAACAGGGCTGATATTGCGTATTTGTCAAAAGAAACCACTGTGGCAACGAACATTAGAGTGGTCAATAATTTCGCCCTGGGATCCAATCGATGAACAGGGGTATCCTGAGATGCCAGTTGGTCCATCAGGCCGATTTCCATACAATGTGTTTCTATGCCTGGCATGAGTATTTTCAGTGTTTTTTGCTGGTTACGTTGAAAACCTGCGGCGTTTCAATGTGTATCCTATCAGTATGGTTATGAGCAAAGTCAATGTGCCGCCCACAAGACCGGAAATGGTTGTCGCTGCATTAATTGCCGGCCATTTTGTTTCAGGTTCTTCCTTGGCTTCTTCTTTCTGCGATGCGAAACCGTAGTCCGGCAAGAAGGAAGTGTTTTCCTGGATAGTGGCCAATGATTCATGCGCCCTGTATTCAGGTAACTCAAGTTCTTCTGTTCCGCTTGTCTTTGACATAGCCCACTCAAGACCGTCGGGATGAGTCGATGCAAACCAGCTCAATATTCCGCCTGTAACAACCGCGGCAAAGATGAGCCCGATGATAATTTTCCTGAATGAATAATTGTGCATTGTTGCAGGTTGAGATGCCGACTCCAATACCTCGGGTCGGGCCTTCCATACGAAAGCGACCACAGTGGCGGTTATCAATCCTTCCACTATGCCTATAGCCAGATGTATAGGTTGCATCATAAGCACAAATGTGCGGAACGGCAATTCAGATATACCCGAGAAGACTGTTTCCAGCACAACGCCGAAAGCTCCTAATTGCAGACCTAGAATCGATGCGGCGGTACATCCGATCCACAAACGTAACGGTGTTGGTTTGTTACCAGCAATATTCCTGAAGATCAGCGGGTAGGCGACAAAGCACGGGAAGAAGCCGAGATTAAAGATATTGCACCCAAGTGCGAGCAGGCCCCCGTCTGCAAAGAAGAGCGCCTGGACAACAAGTACCGATGCGATCACGAGTAAAGCGGCATGGGGTCCCAGAAGTACAGCCAGAATCATTCCTCCTCCCAGATGTCCGCTTGAACCGGTCCCGGGAATAGAGAAATTAATCATTTGAGCCGCGAATATGAATGCTCCGAGAACGCCCATAAGGGGAACCCTTCGGTCATCTAATATATTTCTTACCTTTTTTGAGCAATATGCAATTAGTCCGGCGCTGACTGCCCACATAGTTCCTCCGACAGCGGGCGAAATTAAAGCATCAGCCATATGCATGATTATCCTTTATTTTTTGTTACAGGAGTTTCGTAGAGGTGCGTTATTTTCATAACACTTTGCCTGTGGATGCCGCCGCGAGTGATGTATATTTGACTCCTTTTGTTCCTTTTATTTTTCCGGCCAGTTCCTGGACCTTGTCGGGCTTTCCTTTAACAACAATAATCTCGAGGCAATTGTTATGATCAAGATGAATGTGCTGAGAAGAGATTATCAGGTGATGATAGTCGTGTTGAACGTGTGTAAGCTTTGTTGAGAGGCCACGTTTATGATGATCGTAGACCATAATAATTGCCGCCGCGACTTCTTTGCCCGTCTTCCATTCCTGCTTCACCAGGGCATTGCTGATAAGATCAACAATAGCTTTTGATCTTGTTGGGCAGCCGTTTTTTTTGATCTGCTCGTCAAACCTGCCCAGAAGGCCATCATCCATTGAAACTGTAAATCGAGTTAGTTTTGACATATGTGCGTTACCTTTGTATTACGATTACACAAAAAGTATTACTGTTTTGCCGTTTGGTCAAGAGTGAAATTTGGAAAAATGTGCGCTTTTACAGGTTACGGCTGGTGAATATCCAGACCGTGTGACATATAAATTGAATGTTCAAGTGTCTTCAGGATTTCCGTCATGTATTCGCGCACGGCCCGGACACTGCCCGGTAAGGAGTAAATTTGCAACGTCCCTTTTGTACCAGCGACACCACGGCTCAACAGGGCGTTTGGATTCAATGACCCGTATTTCGTGCGTATCAACTCCATAATGCCCGGGATCAGTTTGTCGCAGAATGCCGAAACAACTTCTGGCGTGTTGTCACGCGGCCCAAGGCCGGTGCCGCCTGTCGTGAAAATAATGTCAGATCCGCTGACATGCGCCTGTTCAAGTTTCTGCCGTAACAATTCTGGATCATCAGGAAGAATGCATCGATCAATTTCGGGATGCCAGCGTTTATCACTGAAAAATGTTTTGAGCAGGTCCTCTATGAGGGGGCCGCTCCTGTCTTGATATTCTCCGCTACTGGCACGATCGCTTAGCGTGAGAACAAATATCTTCAGAACCTTGGGTTTGAACGTCAGTATGTCGCCTGCTTTCAACCTGCCTCCGCTAAGTACGCGACAAAAAATACCCTCGTCCGGCATAACGCATTTTCCGACTTCCCGGTAAATGGCGCATTCAGTGCCGTGACATTTCTTGCCGATCTGCGTTACTTCCAGTCGGACTTCGTTTGAGACAAACCGGTCCAGCACAGCCACGTTCCCGGCGTCAATGCCTTGTACTGTAATGTTCTCGGCGAACTCGCCGGGAACAGTCTTGCGGCCGGTCTGTTCGACAAAACGGTCAATGGCTTCCTGGGCAATTATGCTGACTTGTCGATGAGACCGACCAGCGTGAGCGTCCATGTGAACGCCATCTTCGTTGATCAATATCTCAGGAACTGGCTGTTTGCGCGTTCCTTTCTTTTCGGAAATATTGACCGAAACTACCTCTATTGTGGTGTTGCTCATTTCTTTTGTCCGATCTTGCGGCTGGTCGCCTTCTTTTTTTCTATGAGAACTATGTTTTTGATTTTCATGTGCTTGTCGACGGCCTTGCACATATCATAAATGGTCAGGGCGGCAATGGATACGGCAGTCAGAGCTTCCATTTCAATGCCAGTTTTGTCGGTACAAACGGCCTTGCTTTCTATTGTTATACCGTCATTCGTTATGGCAAGATCAATTTCAACGTTATCGATTTCAATGTTATGGCAAAGCGGGATCAGGTCCCACGTCTTTTTTGCCGCGCTGATACCTGCCAATCGTGCCGCGGCCAGTACATCGCCTTTGCTGATGAGTCCTTTGCGGATCAGCCTGATGGTTTCAGGTTGAAGTATAATTTGGGCGCTTGCTCTTGCCATACGCTTAACCGGTGTTTTGCCGGATATGTCGACCATACGTGCCGCGCCGCGTTTGTCTATGTGAGATAGTTTCATATGTTTTGTTCCTCCTCCAGAGTTGCAGTTAACCGCCTATCTGACTCATTACCCGCGTACGACAGCTTGAGCCGGCTTCCGGCTTGAGCTTTGCCGCGCGGAGAATCGAACCGTGAATATCGTTGAAATCCACTTTAACCTC
>JAQBFJ010000054.1:0-2615 GCA_032123435.1 Verrucomicrobiota bacterium | reverse complement strand
TATTGTTTCCGGAAGCGGCAATGCCAGAGATGTTAGGGGTGCTTGTGAATCCCAGAGAAGCGTTCCGTCATTGAAAGATCTTGTCAGTAAACTGTCAGGAGCTCTATTGGTTGAGATTGGTTTAAATATGGCTGATTTGCCCGAATTGGTTGATCTTATTGACCGATCTATTGTGGATGAGCCGCCGATAACGATCAGGGATGGTGGCATTATAAAGCAGGGCTATCACTCCCGGCTTGATGACCTGCGCGCAGCAGCCAGTCATGGCAGAAAATGGCTGGCTGAATATCAGGCGAGTGAACAGGAAAAAACCGGGATCAAGACATTGAAAGTCAGGCACAACAGGGTTTTTGGCTACTATATAGAGATATCTAAAGGCCAGCTGGGAAATGTTCCTGATCATTATAATCGAAAACAGACTCTGGTAAACGCAGAACGTTTCATTACGCCTGAACTGAAAGAGTATGAGACGAAAATACTGGATGCGCAGGAACGTGCCGTAGCGCTTGAATACGATTTATTCATGGAAGTGCGGGAAGCCATAGTGAAAGAAACGGCGCGTATTCAGGAAACCGCAGGAGCTATAGGAAGGCTTGATGCTTTGACGTCGCTTGCGGACAGAGCGCTTGCGTTGCGTTATGTCAGACCGGTTATGACAGACGGCTGTGCTGTGCGAATAACCGGCGGCCGCCATCCAGTGGTGGAACAAATGCCTGAAGCTGAAAGATTTGTTCCCAATGACACTGAGCTTGATTGCGACGGCAACCAGTTGATCATAATAACGGGACCCAATATGGCTGGAAAATCAACTTATATCAGACAGGTCGCGCTCATTGTCATTATGGCGCAGATGGGTTCATTTGTTCCGGCTGACAAGGCTGAAATCGGTTTGACAGATAGAGTTTTCACGAGGGTGGGGGCAAGTGATGATCTTGCACGAGGTCGCAGTACTTTCATGGTCGAAATGCAGGAAACGGCAAATATCCTGAATAATGCCACACGTAAAAGCCTTATTGTTTTGGATGAAATTGGCCGCGGCACAAGCACTTTTGATGGAATCAGTATAGCGTGGGCTGTGGCTGAATACCTTCACAACCATAACGAGGTCAAGGCAAAAACATTGTTTGCTACCCATTATCATGAGCTTACCGATCTGGCGTTAACAATGTCGGGCGTGAAGAATTACAACGTGCTTGTGCGCGAGAAGGATGACAGAATAGCGTTTCTGCGCAAAATAGTACCCGGCGGATCGGACAAAAGTTACGGGATACAGGTCGCTCGTTTGGCCGGCATGCCGCATGAAGTAATCGAGCGCGCGAAGGAAATACTGGCCAATCTTGAAGAAGGTGAACTCGGTGAATCAGGTCAGCCCAAAATAGCAAAACACAGGTCACGCAGGAGCAAAGCTGATTCAGCACAGATGAATTTGTTTTCTGAAAAGAATTAAAGTTATGCGGAATTGTGCTGTGGGAAGATCATCGTTAAAGTGCTTCCTGATCCGGGATTGCTGTTAATGGATATTGCGCCGCCAGCCGCTCGGATAACGCCTATTACGCAACATGCGCCAAGGCCTGATCCTCTGATTTTGGTGGTGAAAAACGGATCGAATATTTTTGTTATTTCATCGTTCGACATGCCTTTACCGGTATCAGCAACCTGCACAAAAACATGGTCTCCTTCCGAAAGTCCCTGGTTGAAATAAAGTGAATCCAGATATTCCTTGTCGCAATGGATTGTTCCTGTTGAAATGGTTACGGTTCCACCGTTATCCTGCATGGCTTCTGATGCATTGATGACCAGATTGGTCACAGCTTCGCGCAACATGTCTGCTCCTGCTATGAATGGGGGCGGGTTATCCATCAGATTGTATTCAATGCTGACATTATTGTGGATGACGGTAGCCAGGGTATTGCTGATATTTTTGACAAAATTTGAAACATCAATAGCTTCCGAGCTGTATCGGTCTTTTCCTGAGTAGCTGTGCATCTTCTTGATGAAATCTATGGCACCTGTAGCGCTTTTTTCTATCTGCTTGAGATGTTCAATGTCGGAAGAATCTTTTGGTAGATTTCGTTCAACAATACTGGCATTGCCGAGAATTACGGCGATGACATTATTGAAGTCGTGCATGACGCGAGAAACCATAACGTCAATGGTTTCCATTTTTTCAGCCAGAAGCAGTTTTTGCTGAAGCAGGCTTTCGATTTGCTTAATCGCAACCATTTGATTTTTGAGTTCGTCAACCATGACGTCCATGCACGTTTCTATAGCCTTTACGTCGTCGTGCGATTGTATGATGTCAGTTGCTCTGGCAGGCGCGACATGTCCGAGCATGTTTTCAATGTCACGCCGGAGTTTGGCGATGCCTATGGGGTGCCGGCGCATTATGATATAACCGATCAGCGCCAGGATGATGATCAACGCGTATGCAATGAGTTCCCATGTGTTGATATTTTGTAATGAGTTGTATCCGTTGATGCCGGCAAGAGTGCATAATGCCAGAATTGGAATAACAAACATTATTGCCACCCCAATAGCGAACTGGCTGGTAGCCCCCCGTGAGTATGGGCGATTGTAGAAATTACACATATACGGTTGATGCTATATCGGTATAT
>JAQBFJ010000053.1:0-9281 GCA_032123435.1 Verrucomicrobiota bacterium | reverse complement strand
TCTGACTGTATGAAGATTCTAGTCATAGGCGGCGGCGGGCGGGAACACGCCATGGTATGGAAACTGGCGGCTGACAGCAGGAACCCGGCGCTGTTCTGCGCGCCCGGTAACGCGGGTACTGCCGAGATAGCGGTTAACGTAAATATTTCAGCTGAAGATATTGACGGCCTGACCGCATGGGCGGTTGAAAACAAGCCGGATCTGACTGTTGTGGGACCGGAAGCTCCGCTTTGCGCCGGGTTGACAGACGCGTTTCAGGAAAAGGGCCTGCGCGTTTTCGGGCCATGCAAATCGGCCGCGCAACTGGAAGGCAGTAAACTCTTCGCGAAGGACGTAATGATCTCGGCTGGTGTTCCGACAGCGGAATGTAAAAGTTTTACCGATCCGGATCAGGCAATCAAATATGTAAAAGAACAGGGTGTACCGATTGTTCTGAAAGCCGATGGCCTGGCGGCGGGTAAAGGCGTGTTTGTGTGTTCCAGTTTGGCGGAAGCCGAATCAGCGATAAAAGAAACAATGATCAGTAAGTCATTTGGCGATGCCGGCAATACACTGCTGGTTGAAGAGTGTCTCACAGGAGAAGAAGCGTCCATACTCGCCTTGATAGATGGTGAGAATATTTTAATGCTGGCTTCTTCACAGGATCACAAACGCGTTTTCAATAATGACGAAGGCCCGAACACGGGTGGGATGGGCGCGTATTCACCAGCGCCTGTTGTAACGGAAGATATGTGGCCGTTTATAAGGGAAAATATATTCAATCGCGTTCTTAAGGAATTGAAGAAACGCGGCATAGTATATAAAGGAGTGCTTTACGCTGGTATTATGATGACGCCGGACGGCCCTAAAGTTCTTGAGTTTAATTGCCGCTTTGGTGATCCTGAAACAGAAGCAGTTCTGCCCAGGATAGCGGGTGATCTTGTGCCGGCGCTTGAAGCTTGCATTGATGGTAATCTTGAGCAGAACATGATAAAGTGGCACGATGAAGCATGTGTCTGCGTTGTGATGGCGGCTGGCGGATATCCGGGCTTATACGGGAAAGGAGATGTGATCTCAGGCCTTGATGAAGCGCGTAAGTTGGGGAAACTGGTTGTGTTCCATGCCGGCACTAAACTTGATAACGGCAAGGTCGTTACATCAGGCGGGAGGGTATTGGGAGTTACAGCGCTTGCTCCGGACCTGAAAGGCGCGATAATGCTCGCGTATAGTGGAGTTTCCATGATTTCTTTTGATCAGGCGCAGTATAGAACAGATATCGGTGCGAAGGCCTTGAAACCAGTGTTTTGACGATGTATGGTTTTTCCAATCTGTAAAACAAGGAGAATAAGGTGAAAAAAAATCAATCTGATGTGGCCATAGTGATGGGAAGTGATTCCGATTGGACGACTGTAAAAAGCTGTGCCGAAACTCTGGATGATTTTGGCGTTAAGCATGAGGTGCATGTCATGTCCGCGCATCGGACGCCGGAGCGTGCTTGTGATTTTGCTTCGAAAGCGGCAGGGAAGGGCATCAAGGTTATTATAGCTGCGGCAGGTGGAGCTGCGCATCTGGCAGGCGTTCTTGCGGCTCACACAACCTTGCCGGTAATAGGCATACCTGTTAAGGGAGGGGCTTTGAACGGAATGGATTCATTGCTGGCAACTCTTCAAATGCCGGCCGGTATTCCGGTTGCAACGGTTACACTGGGTAGTGCCGGGCCTGTTAATGCCGGTCTGCTGGCAATACAAATTCTTGCCATTAGAAATCAGGGTCTGACCAGAAAACTGGCGCGCTATAAAACAGCCATGAAAAATAAGGTCGTCAAGGGCAATGCGAATGTTCAAGCTGATATCAGAAAGAAAAAATGAAGCTTGCGCACTCTGAACTCGTGAAATAAGGGGTTTAATGAATGAAAAAACAACTGATAGTTTTTGTATGTACCGGAAATATATGCCGGAGCCCAATGGCTGAATATCTCTTGAAAGAACGGCTTAAACCCAAGGCCGATTGGACAGTCTGCTCAGCCGGCCTGTGTGCCGGGTACGGAATGCAGGCCAGCCGGTCGGCTGTTAAAGTAATGGCCAACAGGAAAATAGACATTACAGAACATAGAAGCCGCCAGCTTGATCATGATTTAGTTAATGAAGCATCAGTCCTGATTGTAATGACAGCAGGGCACAGTGATGCCATTCTTTCCAGATTTCCGGAAGCTCATGGCAAGGTTTATCTTCTGAAATCATTTGACACGAAAGCCGGAAGTGGAGACATTGTTGATCCGGTAGGTTCAACAACACATATTTATGAGGGAATATGCGTTGAGATAGAGAAGGCATTGCCCGGTTTGATTTCATTTATTAAAGCATTAAAGAAATAAGAGGATAAACATGAAAATAGCGCTAGGCTCGGATCATGGTGGTTTCAACATGAAGACGGCTGTTATCATGGATTTGAAGGAGCGAGGACTGGAATTTGAGGATCTCGGCTGTTATAACATGGAATCAGTGGATTATCCCGATTACGCCAAGGAAGTTGCGTCTCGTGTAATCACACAAAAAGCCGATGAAGGCATATTGGTTTGCACTACGGGCATAGGAATGTCAATGGCCGCGAACAGGTTTGCCGGAATTCGCGCAGCGCTGTGTCTCAATGCCAGAATGGCAAAGTCGGCACGGACGCATAATAACGCCAATATACTTGTGCTTGCGGGAGGATTGACGCCCGTAACGGATTTGAAAGACATTTTGGACGAGTGGTTCAACAATAGTTTTAATGACGCCCCTGAACGGCATCGGAGGCGTGTTGATAAGATTGATGAACTTTAGGTTTTGGGGACAAAGGAAACCATTCCACCACGGAGTACACGGAGATTCGGAGGAGAATGAGGGAGAATTTTTGACAGGATTAACCCGCCTTCGCAAGAAAGCTTCGGCGAGGCGCGGCAGGATTTACAGGGATAGAATAAGGGATTGGATCCGTGAAATATCAATAGACTGATAACTCTATTGATATTTCACGACCGCTTCTGATGTTCAGGAACTGAATTCTTCGGCGTTCCGTGCCATCGGCTTATTTAAACGACAATCTTTCCCTTCAAGAAAACTGTTCAGGAAATGTGGAAGAAAACTACTGTCCCTAGACCCGGAGAGAAACAAGGGTTTTATACAGATTTCCTGAACCATCTTGCCTGCCCTGAGCTTGTCGAAGGGCCTGCATATCTTGTTTATCCTGTTATCCTGTCAAAAAACTCTCTCTTCACCCTCCACACTCGGCAACAATCACCGGGCCTGCACTCGTGCCTATGCGGCTGGCGCCAGCATTTATCATCGCACAGGCAGACTCAAATGTCTTGATTCCGCCCGCCGCCTTCACCCCGAACTCCGGACCAACCGTTCCGCGGATAAACGCCACGTCTTCAACCGTAGCGCCGCCCCCGGCAAGGCCGGTGGAAGTTTTTACGAAATCAGCGCCTGCCCCCATAACGGCATGACATGCCGTCACTATCTCGGATTTAGAAAGAAGACATGTCTCAATAATAACCTTGCATATCCTTTCTGATCCACACACATCAGCTACCGAACGAATATCACGCTCGACAGTATCCAGGTCGCCATCTTTAAGCGCGCCAATGTTAATGACCATGTCTATCTCATCAGCACCGTGCTCTATGCACATGCCCGCTTCAAACGCCTTCACCCCGCTGTCAGACGCGCCCAACGGAAACCCGGCTACCGTGCATACCTTTATGCCGCTTCCCGCCAGCCGCTTAAAACAACGACTTACCCAAACCGGATTTACACAAACCGCAAAGAAAGCATGCTTAACGGCTTCATCACAAAATACGTCCATCTGCGCGGCTATAACATCCTGCCTTAACAGCGTGTAATCAATATAACGGGCAACATCAGATCCTTTAAGCATATCCAACAGCTCCTCTTTCCTGATTTAACACTTATATCCCAAAACCATTCGTTAAATACAAATTTCTTCACTTTTACCCAGTTTTTTAATATATTCCAAATCATATGAATATACCAGCCCCAGATTCAATAGGCTTGATAGCAGGTAAAGGCGTCTACCCACTGCTTCTGGCGCAGTCAGCGAAAAAACAGGGCGTAAAAAACGTTTTTGCCATAGCATTTTCAAAGGAAACAAAACCGGAAATCGAAAAATATGCCGATGAAGTAAAATGGATCCGGCTCGGACAACTCCAAGCCATGCTCGATACACTGCAAAACAGCGGCATAAAACACGCCGTAATGGCCGGACAAATTACACCAACACACCTGTTCCGCGTCCGTATGGATAAAAGAATGATATCCCTCCTCAAACAACTTACATTCAGAAATGCTGAAACAATATTCGGAGCCGTCGCAAATGAACTGAAATCCATTGGAATCCAGCTGATGCCGGCTTCCATGTTTATGGAAAACCATATGTCCACTCCCGGCATCATGACCAAAAGAACACCATCAGATTCAGAAAGAACCGATGTGGATCTCGGCGTTAAAGCAGCACAAGCAATAAGCTCCATGAATATAGGACAGACAGTCGTAATCAAAAACGGAACAGTCCTCGCCGTGGAAGCATTCGAAGGCACGGACGATACAATCAAACGCGCCGGAAAACTCGGCGGCCCAGGCTCCGTTGTCGTTAAACTTGCCAAACATGAACACGATATGCGTTTCGATATTCCCGTTATCGGAATACATACCATAAAAATGCTTAAACAAATAAAAGCCTCTGTCCTGGCAATCGAAGCCGGCCGGTCAATTCTATTGGAACAGGACAGAATAATTAAAGAAGCAAACAAGATTGGACTCAGCCTGATCGTTCTCCCACCCCGAACATGAATCACACGATCCAATCCAAGGAGTTGAAAAAATGAACAAGGCGCGCATGGGTGTTTTCGGAGTAGGCAGTCTCGGCCAATGGCATGCCCGCATTTATTCCGAAATTGAAGACACCGAACTCATCGGCGTTTACGACATTAATCAGGCACGTGCTTCAGAAATAGCTGAAAAATACAGGACCAAAGCTTTTAACAGCATAGATGATCTCGCTTCACAAATTGATGCCGCAAGCATCGTGGTGCCGGCACATAAACATTTTGAAGTCTTTTCTCAATTGGTAAATCATAATATCCATATCCTCGTCGAAAAACCCATAGCCGCAACATCCGAGCAAGCCGAACAGATGGTGCAGATCGCCCGTGACAAAAACCTGATGCTTCAGGTCGGGCACGTGGAACGCTTCAATCCAGTCATGGCATTCCTGGAAAAGAATCTCGCGCGTCCACGCTTTATTGAGGCAACACGCCTGTCCTCTTTCCCGCCACTCCGCGAGAATGCCGCGCCGCGCGGCACCGAAGTCAGCGTCGTGCTGGACCTGATGATACACGACCTTGACATAATTATGCACCTGGTCAGATCTCCCATAAAAACAATCAACGCGACCGGCGTAGCCGTGCTCAGCCCAACCGAAGATATAGCCAACGCGCGAATAACATTCAACAACGGATGCGTTGCGAATATCACCGCCAGCAGAATCAGTAAAGAACAATTAAGAAAAATACGCGTGTTCCAGGATGACACATATCTTTCCCTCGATTACATGAACCAAAACGGACAGCTCTGCAAAAAAACTCCTTCAGGCATAGATACCATACAGGTTCCCATCGAAAAAGGCGCTCCGCTTGACGCCGAATTGGCATCATTTGCACAATGCGTCATACATAAACACAACCCCGTTGTCACAGGACAACACGCTTCAAACGCGCTCAATCTGGCAGTAGAAATCTGCCAATGTATCAGGAATAATCCGTCCTGATTTTTGCAACATGAAACTTCATCTTAATACTTCCAGATATGTATAAAACCGATAAACAACTTAAATTCATGATTATAGCCGGCGAAGTTTCAGGCGATATGCATGCCGCAGGCATTATACGGGCCATTAAAAAACAAATGCCGGATACACTTTTTTTCGGAATAGGCGGAAAGGAAATGCGATCCGTCGGCGCCGAAACAGCCTATGACGTGAATGATATGGCCGTAATCGGTTTCACCGACGTAATACAACGACTCGGATTCTTCAGAAAAGTGTTCAAACAAATGATACACACGGCAAAAACAAGGAAACCGGACGCCGTTATCCTCGTCGACTATCCCGGATTCAACCTTCGCTTCGCAGCCAGAACGCATAAAATGGGAATTAAAAACATCTACTATATCTGCCCGCAGGTATGGGCCTGGAACATATCGCGTATCCCGAAAATGGCAAAAATTATAGACTGCCTGATAACCATATTCCCATTCGAACAAAACTATTTCACAAAAACAACGCTCGACGTTAAATTCGCCGGCCATCCCCTGGTGGATGAAGCACAGCGCTCATTGAATCAACCCCATGAACCATTACCATGGAACGGCAATCCGCACGTCGCACTACTCCCCGGAAGCCGACGCCATGAAATCGAACGCATACTTCCCATAATGTGGAAGGCAGCATCTATCATTGAAAAAAAACAGCCGAAAATCGGATTCATAATACCCGTGCCATCACCTGTAGAGGAAAAAATGGTGCTCAATACGATAGCTCACCTGCCGCCGGGCCCGTCAAAATATTCTGTAATAGCGGGAAAAACACGCTTAGTCCTTCGCGGCGCTCACGCCGCTCTGGTAACATCAGGAACAGCAACTATAGAAAGCGCTCTGATGCTCTGTCCGATGATAGTCTGCTACAAAACAGCATTCCTTACCTACCTTATGGGAAAGATGCTCGTGAAAATCAACAATATAGGCATGGTAAATATAGTCGCGCAGAAAACAATATGTCCCGAATTCATTCAGCATAACATGACACCATCCGCATTGGCCGACGCGCTGAATAATTTGCTCACAGACAAAAATGACCGCGAAACAATGATCGAAGAACTAAAGAAGGTAAGGGACGCCCTTGGCCCTGGAAACGCCAATGTCAACGCCGCCAACATCATTCTGCAGGCGGCGCGACGATACCGCCAGGAATCCTGTCCATAGGGCCAAGAAATAACGTCAACTTACGCATCCATGCTATTTGATAAATCAACCCCGCACATCCGGACAGAAAAATAGCGCAGAGAATCATTAAACGTTCAATTGTATCCATCCTTTTCATAACTCAAACCACGACAACATCACTTAACCTGCTTTGATACGTCAACTTTATAATAACATCACTCCTGCCGCACGCATTCAGCGCTTCACGCACCTTCTTTTCAGCCACCTCCGGAGTATTACAGTCGGAACTTAAATGAGCAAGAAACACCACACTGAGCTCAGGCCCCGCGATTTCAGTCAGCAATGCGCCGGCATTCTCATTCGAGAAATGTCCCTGCCGCCCGGCAATACGCTGTTTCAAACTCCATGGCCGTTCCGAATTCTTGAGCATCTCTGAATCATGATTGGCTTCAATAACAACCGCGCGACAACCCTTTAAACGCTCACGAACCAGTTCCGTCGCCATCCCCATATCCGTCACCACCCCGATACGGGAACCACCGGAACAGAACACAAATCCAACAGGATCATATGAATCGTGCGGCACCGAAAACGGTTCTATCCTGATATCGCCCACCTCGAAGGGACTACCCGTAGTAAAAACATTCCAGGGCAACCCCTTGAACTTCACGTCACGCTCAACAGATTCAATAGTACCGCTGTTCGCGTACAATGCCACGCCCGTCCGACGATATAACGCACCAAGCGATGACTTATGATCGTCATGTTCATGACTAAGACAAATGGCGGATATGCCGTTCAAATCAACACCAATTGAACCAAGCCTGGACATTGTCTCCTTACAACTGAGACCGGCGTCAATAAGAACGCCAACAGACTCCGATCCAACATAAGTGCAATTGCCGGAACTCCCACTGGATAATACGCAAACTTTAAGTGACATTGAAAAGGATAATAAATGTTAAATCCATTTCAGTCGAATGTTTTATGCAGGCCTAACAACGGAAAAAGTTATTTTTTCGACAGGATAACAGGATTAACAAGATAAAGAGATGTTCTTGAAATCTGAAATAAAACATTAGTTTTACTTTCAGATTTCTTAAACCATCATGTTCATTCCGCGTGGATCCTGTAATCCTGTCAATTTCCCATCACTCGACTTTAATACGGTAGTAGGCCTTGCCGTCTATACCGTCATCAGTATAAGCATTTGTGCCGCTTGAATCACCGGCAACGCCGCTTGTAACCGCAGTCCCCGGCCAGACCTCAAGAAGATTGGTTGATTTATATATCGAGTATGTTTTACCTGTAACGCTCAGCCATTTGACAATATGCTCATCCACATTATTCATCAGGTAATTTATCTTGAATACGGAAAATGCATTAGTTGGATCAGTGCCGGCCTCGTATTCCTGCCACGCAAACATTCCATCATAATCCGTATCACTCATTGCTGATAAATCAAAATCGTTCGTACCCGGATAATACATTGCCAGCCACCATTCAGGCACATCGTTGGTTGCCATGCTTGCCGCAAAATGAGCAACAATCTCGCCACGCGCGCTGTCCATTGTCACTGTAATCACGTTACTACTGACATCACAGTCGTTGGTGTCCCCGGTCCACGAATCAAAATGATAATAATTAGACGCCGCCGCAGTAACTGTAACGTTCGAACCGTTTCTGAACCAGCCGTCACCCACATCAACAGAGCCGTTCCCGTCCGTCCCGGTATCCAGATAATAGTTTGTGTCCCAGTTCCACGTAATTTCTGAATTGTTCGTCAAATTGAACGATCCGGTATTAGTCACCGTTCCAGCCAATGCCACACTGCCCGTTCCAGCCCAGCCGGTACAAATATACTGCGTCCCCACCCCTGCGGGAACAGGCGAGTTGGTGACCGAGCAGGTCTTCAACGTCCCGTAATCATTGGTATATACACCTACCCCTGGATCCGCACCTGTATATGCCGAATTAACCGTCAACGTATGCCTGTCGATCGCAAACCATGCGGTGATGGAACGTGGCCAGTCGATCGGAACAGTAATCACGTTATTACTGATCACGCAACCGTTTGTAAGCCCGGACCAGCGATCAAAATGATAATTCACTTCCGCCATGGCTGTAACAACAACATTTGTGCCCTCCCTGTACCAGCCGGTATCTTTATCAACAGTCCCGTTCAGCCCCGTGTCCGTCACCAGATACAAGTTCGTCACCCATTGCCATACAACAGAAGAATCGTTCGTCAAATTGAACGGACCTGTATTAGTTGTCATGCCTATCGACGCCACACTGCCGACA
>JAQBFJ010000052.1:0-2820 GCA_032123435.1 Verrucomicrobiota bacterium | reverse complement strand
CAACCGCCAATGTATTCAATCAGTGCTTTGTCCTTGAGTTTCTGTTCTTCAAGAAACGGTATAAGCCTTCCATTTGCGGCTAAATCACAAAGGATATCGCCGCCAAGGATTTCAACCAGTTTTTTGCCAAAAAGTTTTTCATCCATCTTCCGGATAAATTCCTTCAGCCCTTTTTCATATTCTGCTTTGCCCGCTGGATCATTCTTGATGAGACCGGCAGTGATATTGCGTGCCACAACACGCATGTTTACAGGACTGCATGTAATATGCGGGTTTCCATAGACATGAAACCCTCCTTCAGACCTGGACATGACTTGCGGTTTCTCAAGCATATGCATACCTTTTGATACAGCCACATATCCTTCCTGACCACTTCGCACCTTTTTATTTCCGGCTTTATCAACAACAGTTGGAAGCCACATTTCCAGATCAAGTCCTGTATCCACGAGAACATCAGCTTGCCGAACCATATCCACGAAAGACGGTTTGGGCCTGATAAAATGAGCATCCTGCTCACCCTTAACAATGGCCTGAACATTGATTCGGTCTCCGCCAATTGCCTTCGCAATCACTGCGTAGTCGGGTAATGTCGTCACGACCTTCAACGGTTTTTCTACCGCCCCGCTTTGTGCGCATATTCCAACCAGCATTATCCCTGCCAAAAACATTTGATTTATTCTCATTATAAACTCCTTGCTTATTATTCAGGCTTCAAGATTCAGATTTCAGCCTTTTTTTAATACCGCTCATGCTTATGAGGGCCGGCGGCAAATATACATTGCAGCCACACCACATTTTCTTCCGGCCCGGTTCCATCACCATCCTGATGGTTGTATTCCACACGGTAATGCACGAACGGACTTTGATACCACGTAATGTACGGCCCCGCCTGCCAGCGGTATGAATCGTCATCCGTAACCGCCAGAGGGGAGAGCGAAACCGCAATCCCAGCATCGGATGTATAGTCTGCGTAGTCTTTGACATCCGGCACGAAGTAGTCGCCGCGGACACCCAGTATCAGCGTCCTCGACACCTTGCTCTCAAGATAGCTGTACGCTCCCCATGCACTGATTGTATCTTCGCCAGAACCATCTGCGGCCATAACATCCTTGTTCAGGAAATACCCTTCACTGCGCCACGTTACGTTCCGATAGCGCATTCTGTGGGTGGGTTCCCACAAGACTGTGAAATCCACACCGGCAACGGTCGTATCCAGACTCTTATCTTCCGTCGTATCCAGAACCTGCCATTCGTTGTTCTGGCCGTATAGCCCTGTGAATCCCAGTTCGGCATAAGTCGAATCCGTGAGATCTCGGTATAGCTTGTAGTGTGCCAGCGAGCTCGGCGCTTTGTCGGAATTCTCACAGAAGACACGACCATTTTCGCCGTCAGTCACCTGGAGGGTTAGTTCATGCGAGAAGCCGACAATGCCCGGAATAGCCCAGTCAATTGATACGCCAGTCTGATTCAACCCGCCCGGTCCAAAGACCTGCCGCAAAGCCAGGGGGAAATCGACCTGATCGAGACCGTGCTTGTGCCACCGGTTCACCACGCCGAACTGTTGACGGAACTTACCCAGCGTCAAGTTGACTTGCGGCACAATGCCAAAGCGTGTCATATACGCTTCACCGAGGCAAGAGCCCGACTCCTGCATGGAGGCCGCCGCTTTGAACCTTGTATACGGATCAAGATAGGCTTCAAAATGAAGTCCCAGCCCTCGGAACAGGAAATCCTGTTCAGCATTACCGGACTCAATATCACGATACGACCACAGGATGTCACCGGTTACGCTTATTTCCGGATTGAGTTTTTGCAGGCCCAGAGCGCCCGAAGTGAAGGCTTCGTCTTTCCTTTCCTCCGGATTCTCAGTTGCAATTTCAGATTTCGCCGCCTTCCTTAGAACATCAATAGCTGCATCGGCTTCTTGTCCTTTGCAGGGCGCGGCAGCGCAAAGAGCCACGATCAGGCAAATTCCTGTTAACAAATAACATCTGTGATACATAATATTCCTCCCGATAGAATTAATGGAGCATGCAGGCGAAATACCTGCTAGCTTCCTGCAACGAACATGATCTCGTCAGCAGACAGGAGGAGCGCGAGCCAGACATCTTGCAGGAATAAATGTGTCTAAAACAAAAGCATTTTCCAGAACAAATATTCCAGTAACCAGAGGAACCGAGACAAGGGTAATGTGCGTAGAAGCCACAGAGAAAGCAGTATTTGCAACTACGCATATCGCGCAGGTATCTGGATTGTGTGAGGAACCATCATGTTCATGTGTGTCACAATGGTCGTGATGCAACTTGTGAATAGTCGGGGCTATGAGAACGCCTGCGACAAACAGGACAATACCTAAAAAAACGTAATGCTTTTTCATTTTGATGAAAAATATAGCATATTAGTCATTGACAAATCAACTTTCTATTTGAATTCATTGACATGTGAATGTGGTTTATTATCCACAGCAAGACTAGATCTGCTCAGCGCTTCCGTCCAATCATAAGATAGAATCCCGGCTTATCGGTTGAGTATTCAACGACCAGATTGGCTTCCGTGAAAATACGCTTCATTTCCGTCTCATCCGGCATCAAGTCGTGCATTACAGCAGGTGCTTTTCTATGATGATCGTTTATCTCCCGGGATGACAGCAAATGCGCAACGGCTAAACACCCGCCTTTCTTAAGTATTCCAGATATTATTTTCATCGCTTCGACTTTGTGCTCCAGATGCGGAAAACACGCGAAGCAGATAACGAGATCACAACTTTCCGGATCCAACACAAGATCCAGTATGTCACTGACAAGAAACGTGATTCGTTCA
>JAQBFJ010000051.1:0-2775 GCA_032123435.1 Verrucomicrobiota bacterium | reverse complement strand
GAAAGAAACAATAAAGACGACATAAAGAATGTAAATATGAGTATTCTGTAGTTGAACAATGATCAGATGTCCTATCGACTGAAATTAATAAAATGTACGGTTGCAATACATGGAGATAAGACGTAACAAATTTTGATTTTTCTATTATAATTAATAAGTTATATGCGGTTAGTCTGCCCTCTTTCTTTATCCTTGTCAAGCAAAAATGAACCCGGGCATCGCCCCAGGCTCAACGCCAGTATCGAAGCCGGCTGCACAGAGCGATTTAGAACATTCCTCATCGCTTTAAAGTAATCTCTCTGAACTTTCAAATTCGACACCTTGCAATATCGCTGAGTAGTCGTGATCCAGTTGTGACCCAGAAGATCCTGGATGGTTTCCACCTCGGCCTCGGCATTCAGCAGCTGAGTGGCCATTGTGTGGCGCAGCCGATGGCAGGAGACGTTTATGCGGGTTTTTTTCGCATAATACTCTATTCGTTTCTGGATGCCTCTCACCGAGATCGCCTGGCCCTTATAAGTTCCTTTCTCCACCAAAAACACCCTTTTGGTTCGATAGCGGGAACGAAGCTTCAAGTAGACTGTCAAGGCATCATGGGCGTCTTGACTGACATACACCACGCGATCCTTACCACCTTTGCCCTGGAGAACCATGATCCTGCGCCGCTTGAGATCAATAGCACCCATGGTCAGATTAGCCACTTCTTCCACACGAAGTCCGCACCTTAGCATCAGCTTGAACATGGCAACATCTCGGTTGCTCTTGATCGCTTCGAACAGTTTTTCGACTTCATGATCGCGAAGGCTTCTCGGTAAAGGCTTGGGTACACGCAGACGGCGGTTGCGTTTCACAGGATTGACGAGGACCACATTCTCTTCATATTTCAGATAGCCGTAGAACACCCTGATGATGGTTATGTAGAGATTGATACTCGCCGGGTGCATCCTTTTTCTGAGAAGATAATCGATGTAGGTGTCCACCTTGTCAGAGTTCGCGTCCTCAAGCGCTACATCCAGCCAGACCACATACTGCTTGATGATGTTGAGATAGTATTTGACCGTATGTTTAGAGAGGTTCCGGCGCTTCAGGTGCCGCCTGAAGTTAATAATCACATATGTCATCTGCATCGGGATCACCTCTTAGAATACGTTCCATGGCCATAAAATACTCGCTCTCACGGGTTTTATCGGTTAGACGGGCATATATCCTCGTGACCTCCAGGCTGGTATGCCCCAATAGAACACGCAGGCATTCCAGCGGCATCCTGGCGTTTAAAAGTTCCGTTGCAAAGGTATGCCGCAGACAATGAAGTGTGTAGTCGCTATGCTCCAATCCTGCTTTCTCTAAATATTTGATGAAGATGTTGCGGGCAGTCTCATAGCATAGGTGACCACTGCCGCGGCCATAGAATAGGTATTCCTTGAAGGTGTTTCTGACTTGGAGCCAGGACATAAGGGCTTCTCGTGCATCATCACTGTAGTAGGCAACCCTGCCGACACCGGTCTTGTCGGACTCATAAATCAAAATCCTATTGTTGTTCAGATCCAGATCATGCACTTTCGTATTCAACAGTTCGCCGATGCGCATGCCGGTTCTCAGCAAAAGCAGGATCATGGCCCGATCACGAACCTGGTCAATTGCGGACAATAATCGTTTTAAGTCCTCCGGATCAATGGCCCGTGGCAGGCGATCCGGCAGTTTTATCCTGATTTTTCTCTCCAGAAGTTCGTAACCCAGAACCTTGGCCTCGATTAAAAATCGTACAAACGCGTATACCCATCGAAGCCTGTTTGCCACTGTCACAGGCGTTAACCCACGATCCTGAAGATCTTCTGTAAAGGCCTCAATGTCCTCTCTGGCCATCTGCTCGATATGGTTCTTGCCGGATATTTTGTAGAAGAATAAGAATTGCTTCAATGAAGTAGATGCGTTCCGAAGGGTATTGGGCTTGCAGTTACGGCGATATCGCTCGCGCATGTAATCCGCATAGTGATTTTTGGCCGGAAGGTCGCTGAACGATATTTCTTTAAGGATTTTTTCAAGGATTCGAAGCCTTGGAGAGATCTTTTCCGGAACACCTTTTGGCTTCTCAGCAACAAGATGAAAGGGATGGAACCCAAATTTGCCGCGAAGATCGAATGGATGGCAACCGTGAAGGTGATTTGGATTGATATCCTGCAGTTGGTTTCTGTACATATCTACCTCCTTTTCTACTTTTAATAGAAAAATCAGTTAGATAATGCACTTAAACCGTTTAAGCGTCAATTATCATTTTGTTACGTTTTAATGGAGAACATTACCACTTTAGCATAAATGCAGATATCATACTATTTATTATCATTCGATGCTTCTATCCTGCTCGGCACATTCTTTTAACTGGCTTGGGGGCGTAATGTTTTCCATGTCCAGATCGCTGCTAATAAATCAACAACACCGAATAAAATGAGAAGTGGCGTTACAAACCCGAGTGCCACAAAAATAATGAAGAAAACAATTACTGATGCCCGAGCATGAACAGTCCATCGATAAAAGCTGATCATTTCCTTTTCGTTGCGATATGCCCGAATATAATAATATCCTAGCAAAAAAACAAGCATTCCTACTACTCGGACCCACACTTCTGTGGTTGCGGGAAGCCCAAAAATAGTCAGAAGTACATTAGGAATCACCATTAGGATTATACCCAATAAGAGTACATATATCCCAAAAACGAATAGACTCAATGCAGATTTGCTCATTTGCTCGCCTCCTTTATTAATGGTTGAAGGAATAAAT
>JAQBFJ010000050.1:0-3899 GCA_032123435.1 Verrucomicrobiota bacterium | reverse complement strand
GGGAGTTTTTGACCGGATAACTGGATTAACAGAGATTAACACGGGATGGTCCAGGAAATCTTAATAAAACGATAGTTTTATTTCAGATTTCATAAACATCCTGATCCTGTCCCATCATGTTATCCTGTCAAAACTTTCTCTCTTGCCGATAATCAGCCCCTGTTTTTCAGCATTTCCCGGGCATGATCCAGTGTGACGCTCGTAAGATCTTTGCCTCCCAGCATACGCGCTATTTCTTCGGCCCGGTCATCTCCGGCGAGTTTTCTGATATGTGTGCGGGTACGTTTGTTTTCCACTTCCTTTGATACAACCATATGATTCCTGCCGAAAACAGCGACCTGCGGCAGATGTGTGATGCATAACACCTGATGACTGCCAGCTACGGCTGAAAGCTTCTTGCCGATCGCGTTGCCCATTTCGCCTCCGACATTCGCGTCTATTTCATCAAAGACAAGCACTGGTATTTTGTCATGTTTCGCTAGAACCGCCTTCGTCGCGAGCATGACGCGTGATATTTCGCCGCTGGACGCTATCGCGCGCAATGGCCGTGACGGTTCTCCTACATTAGGGGCGAACCCGAATTCGATATCGTCTATTCCGTGCGGGCCCGGTTCAGCGTCCTTAACTGTGACGTTGAAGGAGCCGTGTTCAAAACCAAGATCGCGAAGCTCCTTTGTTACGGCCTTGGCCAGATCCGCTGCGGCGCTTCTGCGTTCCTTGCCAAGAGTACTCCCTGATATCTTCAGTTTGCCAATTGCCTTTTCAAGCAAAGCATCGGTTTCGGCTATTTGTTTGCCGCGCGAACTCAGGTTCGCAAGTTGCTTTTTGGCTCGTTCGAAGAACTCCAGGACGTCGGCAATTGAATTGCCATATTTTCTTTTAAGCGAATGTATGAGAGCCAGTCGATCGTCAAGCTCCTGCAGGTTGCTGGAGTCCGTGTCAATATTCCTGCCGCAGTTGCTGACGCTTCTTGCCAGTTCCTGTATTTGCACGCGAATTGAAGCGGCCTCCTTTTCCCATTCATGCGCATCTTCCAGCATTGTGCCGAGCTCACGCAGCATGTTTTGAACATTGGCCATATTATCGAACACAGCGTTATCGCTTTCCGCAAGCGCGTCGTTGATCCCGCCAGTCAGTTCCAGGATACGTTGAGTATTGGCGGCAATGGCATGTTCCCTTTTCAGATCTTCTTCCTCGTCAACTGACAGCTCGGCTTTTTCTATTTCACTTACCTGGTGTGACAAGAGATCAATCTGCTGGGCTACATGCTGATCGTCACCGTCCAATTCTTTTCGTTTATTTCTTAAGTCCAGCACTTCCCTGTAGATTGTTTCGTATCGTGTTCGAGCGTCGTGTGTATGTCCGAACGCGTCCAGAAGATCGAGTTGAAAATCCTTGCTTAGCAGGGACTGATGGTCATGTGGTCCATGCATATCCACAAGGAGATCGCCGATACGCTTGAGGGCCTGCAAGGTTACAGGGGAGTCGTTAACAATGTTTTTACCTGTACCGGAAGATGAAATAATTCTGCGGATCAGGAGCAAGCCCTCATCGCACGGCTCAACACCAAGTTCTTCAAGCAGATTATTTACTCCTGCGCAGTCAGGAATGCGGAATGACGTTTCGATAATGCACTTATCTTCGCCGGAACGGATCATGTTCTTATCGGCCCGTTCGCCAAGTATAAGATCAAGTGCGCCCGCAATTATGGATTTGCCTGCGCCTGTTTCGCCGGTTATTACGTTCAGGCCGTTTTCGAACTCAATTTCGATATTTTCGACAATGGCCAGATTTTTAACAATCAATGTCTGAAGCATGTCAGGAGAATATAGCACGCGCCGGAAATTTGCAATTCAGTAAATGTCGGGGGCGCATCAGGGATGGGCTGATTTTGACAGGATGAACATGATTCACTGGATTGATTGAGAGCAGGATGCGTGAAATCTCAACGGATTCAATAATCCAATTGAGATTTCACGACCATTTCTGAGGTTATTCTCCGTATATTATGCGGAGAATAAACGTTGTAATCTCCGCATTGAGGCCAACCCCCTCAAGGAGTCCAAATGATGGAGCATAATTCACTGCCAGGTTCTTCTCCAGTTTTCATACTCTGACGGCTTAAGACGGTATCGCGCTATGTTGCCTTCATGAAGGCTAGAGAGTTCTGTTTCTACAATCTCCATAAGCTTGTTACCATCACCTGTGGACAGTGTCTTTGGAATAGCATTCTTGATCAAGGTGACAGCGCTTGTTTTTGACTTGAGGCCGTGGACAATGTCATAAACAATGCTCTTTACTAATTCCCGATGCTTCAGTCGCAGCAGATTTGGTTCTCCCAGCGACTGTCTAATTGCAGAGTAACGAGCGCAGGATCGCCTATATGCCCATACGAAAACATCTCGTAAGTATTCAATAGCGTTTAGTTCGTAAACGCCGAGTGTGCCCTTCACGTAGTCCTCTTCAGGTACATCCACAAATGAGAGGGGGCAAAGGTTCATACGAACAAGAGGGATATTAGCCGCAAGCCGGGAAACACGTTTGTTTACATCCTCAAATGGCTGAAGGTAAGGCAATTGCACCATGACAAAAAATGCCTGCTCAAATGGATCTTCTATGGAACTTGCTTTTTGCAGAAGAATATCAAAGCACTCTTCAATCATTTGAGGCACTTCAAGCGGATGAAAGACCGTGCCAGTTATACCAACTCCCCTTGTTCTTATCCGACCGCATGCCTGAGGATCTGGCAACAGGTTGTCAGAAAGAACAGCATGCAGATTGCATATTGTATAGCGGTTAAACCCGATGTTCGAAGCCTGTTCGCATAACATCTCTATTGCAGCTTTGTGGTTCAGAATCATTTGTGCTTCTTCTGCATTTTTGCCTTCAGCGTTTTCTCCAATTTCAAGCAAGCGCTCTGTCTCCAAAAGAGAATAGGTGTTTCCTTCTAGGCGGCTTGAGTTCCATGACAAATCAATCAGCAGGCGATCATAAATCTTGAGAATATAAGTTCCAGCACGTTGCTCATCCTCATAAATAGTGCCTGCATCAGAAAGCAACTTGCGTGCATCAGCAGATAAGTAGAATGTTTCATTTGGACGGTAATTATCCAAAAAGGCACGGTTGTATCCTACAGGTGTTCTGATATTGAACTCTGCGGATACCTTGTTTTTGACTTTGACCGCTTCATCAGACAAAGGAAGAAGTTTTAGACCACTATCTAGATTCTTCGTATCAGCGGTTTCTGCTGATTGTACGGAGGGAACATTATAGCGACTGGCAACACCTTTTCCTGTACGAACAATACGATTTTGCTTTACCAGTCTAGACAGATGATCCTGCAAGGTTCTTTGTGGAGGTCGAGAGGCAAGGGCATCTCTTATTTCCCTGATTAGTGCGCCATCAGGAAATTTCGCAATTATTCTTATTAAAGAATCAAAATACTCTTCTGTTAATTTCTTAGGCATAATGAGACTATAACATGCCATATTTTTGTTAGTCGCGCAAGAAAAAGATGCCTTTATTGCGCGACTACGCCTGTCGTGCAGAATAAGGTCTTTTTATTGCGCGACTGCGCCTGTCGTGCAGAATAAGGTCTTTTTGTAACAAAATGATATTATTGTTCTGTTCATTTTTTCTCAGCTTTGTGTCTCACTATCATTGGCAAAGAGGGGGCGAAGGAACACCACAGGGAGGACCGCTATCATCTGGATAAGCCAGCTTGCGGATTTCGGAGCAAAGTGGCCACCCGTTTCGGTTTAACCCGTCTTTACCCGTTCGCGGGACAAAACGCCTTTTTTCGAGGGCATGACCTGCATTTCGCCCTTTATTTTCAGGTCGAAAATTGGGGTCAGTCGAAAATTGGGGTCAGGTCTGAATAATCAATAAATGGTTGACGT
>JAQBFJ010000049.1:0-5543 GCA_032123435.1 Verrucomicrobiota bacterium | reverse complement strand
CTCATCAACGGCCTGTCTAAACCAGTGAACGACACCTCGTCAGTTCCTCACTGCGTAACCGGTCTTCCTCAAACCATGCAGCAACTTTTCGATAAGTTGTATCGCATCGTGGACGAGATGCAGATCAAAATCCGGAATGCTGTCGATCTCGGTTTAGTCATACCTGACACTCCCAAACGATCCAGCGACCAGAATGCGCAAGACGGTCAACCGGCGCCCAAAGTCCCCAAGGGCAATCCCAAGGGTACAAAGACGCAGGCAAGACGACTATCACCCCGGTGGTAGCTTGTACTTCTTGCGGCCGCGACCTCTGTAATCGCTTCGGGGAATGTTTTTGGCTGACAGCCAAGCACCCAGGAGTAAACAAGACGAACACACCATGGATTGAATCCACTGCGGCCAAAGCCTACCTCGGCGCCGTCAAGGACCCGAAGGCTGGCACAACCGTTACAGCGGTACCCATTGTTCTGCCTGCTACTCTAAAGCTTCCATCCTTCGATGAAAAGACTTGGACAGCATACATGCAGCAGTGGGCCGTGTATCGCGAAGGAAAGAAGCAAAACCCAAACTCAGGCGGCTCTTCTTCTTCTTCTTCTTCTTCTTCCAACCAAGGCGGCAGAGGCGGGGGAAGAGGAGGACGCGGCGGACGCGGCCGCGGACGAGGTAAGGAAACTACCATAGATCCTCTTCTGCACTTAGCTCAGGCGGTGTACGATAGCCCAGATCCTGCTCCTAAAAAGGACGCAGACTGGTCATATTACTGCCGAACGGTCGATCCTAAGGCACGCACTAACCGCGATTATCTCCGTGATAACCCCTACCCGGTCATCGACCTTATACTTCAACCTCAACAGGCTGAACGCCACATCGACGAGGAACTACACGCCAAGTGCCTAATCGATGGAGGCGCGGGCGGGAATAACTACATGTCTCCGGATATCGCGGATCTATTAGTCGATAGAGGCTCCAAGCCAACATCATCCATGATTGTAACTAAGTCGCCATTAGAAAGCGGATCACATCCGTGCCACTTTAGTTTACATATTACATGCTTGTTTTTTGATGAGTTAAGTCTTAAAAATGAAACAGTTAATCTAACTTTTCATGTTTTAGAATTAGATTGTGAGTACGATGTCATCATCGGAAACACAGACAGTGTCCAACATGGACTATTGTTTCGATTACACAACCAACTGTTCGGAACAACTGCAGAAGCAGCTCTGGCCCAAGCACGTCAACAGGTGCGTCCTTCCCCTAGTATACCAAACAAAGGGGGGGACTCGTCGTTTTTGGGGTATGTCCAGGCATCCCAACGCAAAAACGTCCGTATCCCATTATCGGACTTGATGGATAAAACCGACCCAGGTCAAGAATATCCGGCCGATCTTTATCCAGATGAAGAGTGGGATAATCCCTGGGATCCTTTCCAGAACACAGGTACCTCTGAAATCCCAACGGATATTGCAGGGGATCCTGAAACCGTGCTCGAGATACAAGCCCTCCTTCGGGAGCACAAGCATATATTCGCACGCGAGCTCAATGCTATCCCCGCTGACGTCGAACCAATCGTCCTTAAGGTCGACGACGAACAGTGGAAATCCAAGAAGAACTCCGGTCATCCGCGACCCCAGAGCCAAATCCGCAAAGCGGAAACTCTGCGACAGATCAGACTCATGCTTGCGCAAGGGCTAATCTTACCTAGCGAGGCTGTATACTACAGTCAAGTTCTTCTGTGCCCAAAACCCAACGGGGCTTGGCGTTTCTGCGTAGACTACCGCGCGCTTAACAAGTGCAGTGAGCGCGAGTCATGGCCGTTACCCAACATTGAAGCGATGCTGCATCGGATCGGGGACGCTCGTCCACGCTACTTCGCCGTCATGGACGCGACCAAAGGTTTCTTCCAGACACCCATGGCACTGGCCAGCCAGATATTCACAGCATTCATATGCTTTGCCGGGGTGTACCAATGGTTGCGCTGTCCCATGGGACTCAAAGGCGCACCTGGATATTTCCAGCGACAGCTCTCCCTGGTGTTTATCGCCGCGGGATTACTCTACCTGGGGTTAGAACTCTACATCGATGACATCATCGTGTACGGACACACTAAAGAAGAGTTCATGTCTCGATTGAGACGGACCTTCATAGTTCTACGAGATAAGCGTATCACGCTAAACCCAGACAAATGCAAATTTGGCTACAACAAAGTAGAGTACGTCGGTCACACGATCGACGAGACAGGGCTCGACTTCACAGAAAAGAAGAAGAACAAAGTTCTGAACTTTCCAGTTCCAGTACTTAGCAAGCATCTTAAGAGCTTCCTAGGTCTGTGCAACTATTTTAGAGACCATGTCCCTAAGTACTCTACACGAGTCAAACCACTGTTGGACCTCCTCCTAAACTACGACAAGCACCGAAAGCTAGTTTGGACGGACGAAAGCGAAGCCGCCTTCTATGAAGTGCGCGACGCTGTCGCAACATGCGTGAAGCTTTTCTTCATGCACCATGACGACCCAAACTACGAAGTCGTGCTCTGCACTGATGCTTCCGCGTATGGTTTGGGTGGCTATCTTTGCCAACGTCACAAGGAGACAGGGCACGAAACCCCTATCCAGTTCATCTCTGGAACCTTCACAAAGGAACAGCTCCGTTGGTCAACCAACGAGAAGGAAGCATACGCTGTTTTCTACTGTCTTCTCAAACTCCGGCATCTGCTCCGCGACATCCAATTCGTTTTGCTGACCGATCACAAGAATCTGATCTACATAAACGATTGCGCATCGGATAAAGTCGCTCGTTGGAAACTGTTCACTCAGGAATTCGACGCACTTATCGAGCATCTTCCGGGAGTGGAGAACCGCATCGCTGACAACTTCAGTCGGCTTTGCGTCATTCTTCGTCCCCGTACCGAGAAGAGTACGCCGAAAGCTTATCGAGATTCGCTTCAACAAACGATCTTGTATCCGTCCGCTGCAGTGGCGACATTGATGCTATTAAACACATCAAACCCACATGACATCGCGTCCACATCGGAAGTATATAGTTCGATCGACAAGAAAGAAATGAAATTGTTGGCGCAATACCACAATGACATCACTGGACACCACGGTGTTGCACGTACCATTGACAAATTGAAGTCTCACTTCAACAAGCAAAAACCCATGCCTCGTCTCCACGAGAAGGTTCGCGCTTTCATCAAACACTGTCCCTGTTGTCAGAAGATGAACCAACTGCGTATACCAATTCAAACATTGGGCTTCACAGCGGCGACTTACACGCCCATGGAGCGTATCAACATCGACACCATCGGTCCTTTACCGGCGGACAGTCACGGAAACATCTATATCATTGTCATCATTGATTGTTTCTCAAGATGGATCCGACTCATCCCTTGCTCCGACGTCACGGCTGAAACTGCCGCTCGGACAGCACTACTACCATGGCTTTGCGATTATGGAACCCCCGAGGTTATCCTGTCTGACAATGGCACACAATTCGTAAACCATCTGTGGACAGCTCTCAGTGAGATTGTCGGCACGACACTTCGACAGACTACTCCCTATTCTAAGGAAGAGAACACTATAGTCGAACGATCCAACAAGGAAGTCATGAGACACCTTCGAAATATCCTCTTTGATCGCAATATCGAAATTGCCGATTGGGGTCTCTATGTCCCTATGGTCCAGCGCATTTTCAATGCAACGGAGATTGAAAGTATCAAAACGTCTCCAGGACAAATCATCTATGGCAACTCTATTCAGTTAGATCGTCGCCTTTTTGAAGTCACCAAGACTGTCGCACAAGAAGGTCCTTTACACCTTTCGAAGTATATCGACACGTTGTTACAACAACAACTCCACATTATCCATCTTGCTCAGAAGCATCAGATCGGCAAAGACAAAGCTCACATCTTCAAGAAGAGTGAAGCTGTTACTCTACCAACCGAATATACAATCGGTAGTTACGTACTACTCGAATATCCCCCCGGAGGTCTTCGACGCGGTCCACCCAACAAATTGATGCCCTTCCTTGAAGGACCCTTCAAAGTGGTTAACCAGTATGGAACTAGGTATACACTTCAGAACCTCCTCAACGGAGAAACACGAGACGTACATGTGTCACGCATACGACCATATCTCAGCACTTCAGACACTTCCCTAGAGAAGATGCGTTCCATCGCAGTCAAGGATCACCACGAGTTCGTGGTCGACACTGTCTTAGAACATACCGGAAATCCCAAAAAGAAATCCGAGCTATTGTTCAAGATACGCTGGCAAGGTTACACCGAAGAGCACGACTCTTGGGAACCTTGGAAAAATTTGCGTCTCGTTGACAAACTCCATGATTACCTACGTAATAATGGTATGGCCAAATTAGTTCCTAAAACCGACGACATCGTCGACGCGTTAATTCTAACATCAGAATTCATAAACGCAAATACATCCATCCCAGACGTTTCTGTTTCTCAGGAAGCAGAGAAGGAGGAGGCAGACGTCCCCACTTCAGATCCTACACGAAAGCGACGTGCTTCACACCGCTCTCGCAACTCTCGATCTCGTAAACAAGTGCGATTCGCCGACTCTGGTTGACAACTTTGTTTTACATTTAACGGGATATCTATGAAGATTACCTTTAACTCATATACTTATGAGACTGCACGGCACAGAGGTTCAGTCCGCAAGGTATTACCCAGGTAATAAATCGGACATGCCCCCGTTATCTATTGTAAATCAAAGATCAGAGTATAAATATTCCTATATTTATATATATTTTTTCTGAGATACTACTACACTAGCATTTGATCAAATCATTTGATGAGTAGATAGATTTTATGCTTAATTACATTAAGCATGAAAAAGGGAGGAGGCAGTGTGACCCCAAACTTGTATCTTCGGACCGATATGACTTTGAGATCGTATCTCCGGACCGAGACGGTTCAGAGTACCTAGTTCTCTGAACCCCCTCCGGTCCTTTCCTTTTCTCTCGGACTCAGAGTCTAAGGCTCAGAGCTCTTCTAGCTCTGACCATACTCTAGCCCTCTATCTTGTTATGCTCTTGTACCTTAACACAATATTAAGAAGAACCCATACTCTTATATTATCTTATGTTTATTAGAGCCACAAATGGAAGCGTTAGCTGCACATGCGAGCCGGTACAAAGCGGTGTGCCCCCCCATGGCCCCCTTTGCGAGGGCACTGCACCGGTCCTACCGGACGGCAGGCCGCCACAAGGGCTCGAAGGTGCATCTTGATGAGGATGCCAAGCGGTCGGTGTGGCTCATGCGAGGCCTGCTTGGCATATCGCAAATACAGGCAACGGAATACACTCGCTCTTTCGCCTCGTTCGCATTACGGGACGAGGCCCCTCAGTGGATTGTCGAATTTGATGCGTCCCTGACGGGCATTGGCATAATCTGGTACGAGGTGGATCAGGCGGGCGTGGAACGCGCAGTGGGGTGCTGCTCCATAGCGATAGAATGGATGGGCCTTACAGTCAGTAATTACCAGAATACCGTCGAGTTCTTGGCAGGAATGATAGGGATCAGG
>JAQBFJ010000048.1:0-11586 GCA_032123435.1 Verrucomicrobiota bacterium | reverse complement strand
GCCACTTCGTCTGTGGCGGAAATGACCAAAGGGGGAAAGGGAGAGAGAGGGTGATAATGTGATCCTGTCAAAATATCTTCTTCGGATGGCTAAATAGATACCAATATTTGACAACAGCGGTGTGTGGTATATGAGCTATTATAAAATGCTGGGGCTGGGAAAGGAACCGTTTTCAACGAGTCCGGATCCTGCCTTTTTTTTCCTTTCCCGTGAACATAAAGCGGCTTTCTTTCGTCTCCAGATAGCAGTCAAACTGCGGCGCGGGCTCAGTGTCATTCTGGGCGATGTAGGTACCGGCAAGACTACGCTAAGCCGGAAGCTTGCCCAGGTTCTGAGTGAAGAAGATAATATGCAGCTGCACATGATCCTTAATCCGTATTTCAAAAGTGAAAAGCAGTTTCTCTCCCGGCTCGCAATGTTACTGCATATTAATATGCCGGAAAAGGCCGGCGGATTGGATTACATAGAGGCAATTGAAAAGGTATTGTTCCATGAAGGTGTGGAAAATGAAAAAATTATAGTGCTCATTATTGATGAAGCGCAGATTCTGCCCGATTTTGTTCTGGAAATACTCAGGATCCTTCTGAACTATGAGACTAATGAATATAAGATTTTACAGTTGGTTCTGGTGGGGCAATTGGAGCTTCTGCCGCGCATCAGTAAAATGAATAATTTCTGGGATAGAATAGCCCTGAAGTACATGCTGAATCCAATAGGCGAAGACGAAATAAAGCAAATAATAGATTTTCGGATGAGTGAAGCAGGTTACAATGGGAGGGATTCTCTTTTTGACGATAAGGCAATAAGGCTTATCTGGGAACATACGCAGGGCTATCCGAGAAAACTGTCGCTTTTATGTCATAATGCGTTGGAAAGCCTTGTGATGTATGATAAAAAAATTGTTAACGAAGAAATTGTAAGGCTCGTAATAGATTCGGAAGTCAAACCCGTATTGGATGACGATATGCCTTCTCTTGAAGATATGATGGCGGAGCCATTGCTGGCGGAAGAAATTATTGGCGGGTGAGGGAAGGGGAAGATAAGCGGGGAAAGGGAATATTTACCACGGAGTTCACGGAGGCACCCGCCTTCGCGAGAAAGCTTCGGCGAGGCAGGCGGAGGAAAAGAAAGAAGAGAAGAGAGTTGATTTAATTCCGGGACTGACGTCCGAAATTAAATCAACAACCTGCAAAGGGAGGGGAAGAGGTTGTCTCGGAGGTTTACTCCCTGACAACAACGTTGCATCAAATCCGGGATTGCGAAGCAATGTTGGATTTGATGTAACCTCCGGCTTTTGTATTCTCTGTGTCCTCGGGCACTCGAGCGCGGGGGCGCGGGTGGTAAGAAGAAAGATGTTTGCCACTTCGTCTGTGGCGGAAATGACCAAGCGGGGAGAGGGAAAAAGAGGGTGATCCTGTCAAAAAAATATCTTTTCTTGATCTGCTCTAAATAGATATGAATAAAGCAAACCATAGAGGGATGGGTTTGAGATATGGCTCTTAAGGTAAATTTTCTTCAATTGAAAGAACATGGCACTGTTGCTGAAATCCGGCAGGATGTGGTTAATGTAACAGGTCTTACCAATTGCATGAATGGGCAACTCGTGCATATAGGTTCGGGGTCAAAAGGCGTTATTGTCGGCTTTGACTTGAACTATGTGCTTGTTCTTGTTGTGCAGTCTCGTGTTCCCATTAAACCGGGCGACGAAGTGATTACCACGCTTGATGAGTTCAGGGTGCCGGTGGGTGAAGCGTTTATCGGCAGAAAAGTTAACGCAATGGGTCAGCCTACTGACGGAAAAGGGCCGATTCGTGAAACGATGACTTACCCGATTTTCAACAAGGCGCCTGGCGTTCTCGAACGTATACCTTTAAAGGATGTGCTTCAGACCGGTACCAAGATGATTGACATGACTCTGCCTGTTGGACGGGGTCAGAGAATGCTTTTGCTGGGAGACAGAATGACAGGAAAGACAACGATTATTCTGGATGCCATGATCAACCAGAAAGGTCGTGATGTTTTCTGTATTTATTGCTGTATAGGCAAGTCCGAGGCCGCGCTTGCCAAGGTTGTTGAGGTATTTGACAGGTATCACATATGGGACTACGGAATGATTGTTACCGCTACGGCTTCCGATTCAATGGGTCAGCAGTATTTATGTCCGTATGTGGCGGCAAGTCTTGGTGAGTATTTCATGTATGAGAAGGGTGGCCATGTTTTTGTTGGTTTTGACGATTTTACCAAGCATGCGTGGGCATACAGACAGATTTCCTTACTGTTGGAACGTGCTCCAGGCCGGGACGCTTATCCTGGTGACATTTTTTATATTCATTCCCAGCTTGTGGAACGTGCCGGCAAGCTTAAGGCTGACCGTGGCGGCGGGACAATGACTCATATGCCTATTGTCGAAACGCTTGAAGGGGATTTTGCCGGATACATTCCTTCAAATATCATCTCAATGACAGATGGCCAGATTTTTCTGAATACGTCCTTATTCGCTTCCGGATTTAAACCGGCGGTTGATATGGGCCTTTCGGTTTCCCGTATCGGAAGCAAAGTTCAATGGGCCGCGATGAAGAAACAGGCCAGCATGGTGAAGGTTGATTATATCAGGCATAAGGAGCTGGAAAAAATGACGCGCATCAAAGCAGGTGTTTCCGGTGATGTGGAAAAGAGGCTGAAAAAAGGAAGATGCCTGGAGGAGCTTCTTAAACAGGATGAAAACAAACCGGTTCCGCTTGAAGAACAGGTGATCATTCTCTTTGCGTTCCAAAATGGGTTGCTTGATAAAGTTGAGCCGATGGAAGTGAAGGGGCTATTGCAGGCCATTGTGGAAGAGGTTAGGAAGAATTGTCCAGATGTGATAAGTGAATTAATGGAAACCAATAAATTGTCCGACAGAATCAAGGAGCGTCTCAATGAGCAAATCGCCAGGTTCTCTAGTTCCTCTCTTTAAGATGAAGCTCCAGGAAAAGGGTAGGATAAAGGATATAAAGGAGATCATTATAAGGATCGATGGATTGCCCACTTGTCTTTATGGTCAGATAGTTGATGTGGGTGACGGCGTTAAAGGTATTATAATGGGGTTTGATGAAAATGAGGTCATGGCTCTTGCTCTTGGTGATCCAGCTAAGCTTAAAATCGGCAAGGAAGTGATCGGAATCAGTGAGCCGTTCAAAATACCTGTCAGTAACGCCATGATAGGCCGTATGGTAACGGCGCTTGGTGAACCATTTGATGGCGGTGGCGAAATTGTACCTGATGATGCTGTTCCCGTTTTCATGGATTCTCCTCCCATTACGCATCGCGCAACAATAAATGAATTTATGCCTACAGGCACAAAAATCGTTGATATGCTTATACCTTTGGCGAAGGGGCAAAGGCAGTTAATTCTTGGCGACAGAATGACGGGTAAAACCGTCATATCAACTGATGCAATACTGAACCAGAAGGGGCGTGATATGGTTTGCATTTACTGCTGTGTGGGCAAATCGGTCTCGTCGCTAGAGAAAGTAGTATCGATTTTGCAAAAAAACGGCGCGTTTGATTACACAACAATCGTTGCGGCGACGGATAACGCGCCGGTCGGTGAGCAGTATATTGTTCCATTCGTGGCCGCGTCAGTAGGTGACTATTTCGCCGCCAAGGGGCGGGATGTACTGGTTGTGTTTGATGATCTGACCAAGCATGCCTGGGCATACAGGCAGTTGTCTTTACTTCTGGAACGTCCGCCCGGCAGAGAAGCGTATCCAGGTGATATCTTTTGGGTTCACACACAGCTTATGGAGCGGGCCGGCAAATTCAATGAGGCCCATGGCAGTGGATCTATGACGTTTATAGGAATCGCTGAGACATTGCAGAACGATCTAACCGGTTATATTCCGTCCAATCTGTCATCCATGTGTGATGGACAAATTTGTTTAAGCAGTGTGATTTTCGCCGAGGGTTCGAGACCGGCTATAGATGTTGGTGTTTCATTGTCCATCGTGGGAGGGCGCGTCCAGCCTAAGATCCTGAAGGCCCTGGCAAGAAACCTGCGCGCTGATTACGCCCGTTATTCTGAAGTGGCCAAGTTAAGCAAACTGTCTTCCGGAATTTCAGGCGAAGCGGAAAAAATCGTGCGGAAGGGCGAGATTATCAAAAAAATGTTTCAACAGGGCGAATATGCTCCTGTATCCATTGCCGAAGAAGTTCTATTGCTTTACGCGGTTGATAAAAACTTTCTTATGGATTTATCCGCTGAACAGCAGACAGCTTTTTTCAAGCAGATTTATTTATTCGCGTGTTCTCATGATAATACGCTTTCAGAGAGGATTCAGAACGCGCCTGAGCTTACGCCGGAATTGGAAAAAAGTCTTAGTGATGTGATAAAAGCTTATTTTGCTCAGGCAAATAGCTCATAAGAGGAGATAATAAAATTAAAGTTACAATTCTCAATCCAAAACATGTTATATATGACGGGGAGGCCAGAAGCGTTTTTTTGCCCGGTGATCTGGCTGAATTCGAATTGATGGATTACCATGTGCCAATAGTCAGTTTATTGAAGCCGGGTGAGATCAAGGTTGACTGGAAGGTGTCGATTCCAATTAAGCAGGGAATGGTCAAGTTTGACAAAAATGAATGTATGGTTCTTGTTGAGGAATAATTTTGCAGGGATTTATAATATTTTTGGTTATGTTTGTGACGATTATCGGGCCGTCCTCGGTTATAGCGGCCATAGGTTATGCAAGTATCAGGGCTTTAGGACGCAATCCGTCGGCGGCGCCCAAAATACTGCAGGCCATGATAGTCGCGCTTATTTTTGCTGAATCAATAGCAATTATTGCTTTGTTGATATTGTTTCAGCTTTTCGGACGGGGATGAGATTATAAGTATTATGAAATGCTTACAGCAGACAATTAATTGAGGGAAACATGCAGGAAATATTAAGAATAGTGTTGCCGATCGTACTGGTTCATGCGTGTGTTCTGGGCATTATCCTGTTTATTGTCAAAAAAACATTGATAAATGATACAGCTCACGCCATCAGCAGGATAAAACAGGTTGAGGCCGAAGTCAGGAAGCGTGAAGAGGGGATTAAAAGAGAAATTGAAGAACATGAGAAAGAGTTTACAAGAAAAAAGACCGAGGCGGAAGAAGCTCTTGAAAAACGGAGACAGGAATCAGAAAAAGAAGTAGCGACAATAAGAGAAAAAACCATGGCTTCCGCCAAGGAAGAGGGGGATCGCATTCTGGCTGCTGCCAGGAAGAACGAAGAAAAAATGCGCCAGCAGATAGAGCAGGAAATGGAAGAAAAAGCCGTTGATTATGGCGGAGAAATTTTCAAGCTTGTTTTTACCGAAAAAATGTCAAAAGAGCTCAATAAGGAGTTTACAGAAGAGCTTCTTGACGCGCTTGAAGAAATCGATTCGGAGAGCATCACGGTTAATGCTGCCGATGTGTCATTCACGACAAGTCATCCGTTCGATCCTGACCAGAAGAAGCGGCTGAAAACTTTGCTCGACGAGAAGTTTAAGGATGATTTTAAAGTGGAAGAAACAGTGCAGGAAGATTTGATGGCCGGTATGATATTGAAATTAGGCAGTCTTGAAATCGACGGCAGTCTGGTCAATCGTTTCAAGGAGGCGGTGAAGGAAGTCAAGAAGTCGGCCCATGTATGACCAGTCGTGCTGTTCAAGTGTTATCATTTGTAACGTGACGAGGCGGGTATGCAGTTAAATGAGTTGAAAAAGGAACTGCAGTTTAACGGTGATTTGCTTGCACTCATAGAAATGCTGAAAGATCTTGCCGGTCAGCAGTATCATTCTATGGAAAAGCAGAAAGAACGATTTGGTGAGTTTATGCAGGCGTTTTCCGGATTCTTCCGCGTTGTGGATCTGGTGAGCGTGGTTGATCCGCTTGTAAAAGTCGTAACCGATGTGCTTGGTATTGTTATTGTCACGTCCGACGGTGGATTCATGGGTGGATTGAATAAACAGGTAATAGAGGCGGGTCTGAAACAGCAGGGGGATTTACCGGATGACAAGGTTTCTCTTGTTATGATAGGCGATAAAGGAGCAGGGGTGCTGTCTGATCGTGAGAAAAAATTCAAATTTTTCAAAGGTATCGAAAAGGAAACAATTTACGAGCAGTCTGTGGAGGTAAAGGACTATATTATCCAGGAGGTATTAGCCGGCCGGATGGGCAAAGTCGTGATATCCTATCCCAATGCCACATCTTTTTCCTCACAGGTGGTCGAAAACATAAATATTCTTCCATGCGGTGAGCTTTTTAACCGTGAAGCGGATAGCGAAGTTTCGAAAAGGCTGCATGATGCAGGAGTATTGGCGGAAGCCCGTAAAGTAGTGGTGGAATCTTCGTTTTCTGATATGGTACAATATCTTTCTGGAGTATGGGTGATTTCTAAGCTTTTGGAAGTGTTCGAAGATAGCAAGCTGGCGGAATTTTCAGCGCGCGCGATGCATCTGGAGGGAAGTGTTCAGAAAGTACAGAAGGAATACAGTAAGATAAAACGTAGGGTGTTCAAGGCGGTGCATGAACAGATTGATAAGGGTATGCGCGAGTGTTTTTCTGCTAAAATGATTAAAGAAAAAAAGAAGAAAAAGAAACGTCGTGTGGAATCAAAAGCAGCGTAATCAGCCGGTTGTCTGGGCGCGGTGTTAGCCGATATGCTCGCAGTTATACGCTGAAAGGGAGGTCGTTATGGCCGAAGAAGTCGCAAATGCGAAATCGGTAAAAGGAAAAGTAATAGGAGTTGAAGGTCCGGTTGTGGATGTCAGGTTCGACCGAATCGAGGATATGCCTGACATGCATGAAACGGTCATGGTGATGACTTTTGATAAGCGCGAGGTCGCGTTGCTCGTCGCGGAACATCTTGAAGGAAATATCGCGAGATGTGTTGCGATGGCGTCGACTCTTAATCTACAGAGAAACGCGACGGCATTGTCTACAGGAAGAACGCTTACAGTTCCGGTTGGAAATGAACTTTTCGGCAGGATCGTGAATGTCATGGGGGAACCTATAGACGGTAAAGGGCCCATTGGTTCCAAGGAGTTTCGACCTATACACAAGGATACGTCCAAGATGAATATGGACATGGCCAGCCTGTCGAGATCTAAAGCTGAACTTGTTGAAACTGGTATTAAAATTGTCGACCTGCTGTTTCCCGTTGTTCGTGGAAGCAAAACGGGAATTATCGGAGGCGCTGGCTGCGGAAAGACGGTTCTTATCATGGAGCTGATCCATAATATCGTGGAAGAACATGACGGAGCATGCGTGTTTACCGGTGTGGGCGAACGTATCAGAGAAGGTAATGAGCTCTACTATGAGTTTGAACAGGCTGGGATTCTTAAGAAAATCATGATGGCATTCGGCCAGATGGATGAACCGCCAGGCGCAAGGTTCAACGTGATTTTAACAGGTATCACGCTTGCTGAATACCTTCAGGAACAGGGAACGGAAGTTCTCTTGTTTATCGATAATGTATTTCGATTCGTACAGGCCGGCGCGGAAATATCAACATTGCTGGGCAGAACACCGTCAGAAACAGGGTATCAGCCTACAATGAGTTCAGAAGTAGGTGATGTTCATGAAAGAATAAAAGGATCAATCTCGGCGTTTGAGGCCGTTTATGTTCCAGCGGACGATACAACGGATCCGGCCGTAGTCGCAATTTTCAGTTACCTGGATGCTGTTATGGTGCTCTCCCGTGAACGCACACAGTTGGGATTGTATCCCGGGATCGACTGCCTGAGTTCGTCATGTTCCAATCTGAACGCGACAATTGTCGGCCAGCGTCATTTCGACCTGTCTCAGGAGGTGCTGAGGATCTTCACAAAATATGAGGAATTGAGGCGCATTGTGGCTGTTATAGGTATTGATGAATTATCCAAAGCTGACAGAACAATATACGAACGCGCGAGAAAGCTTCAGTATTTCATGACACAACCAATGTCCGTGGCAGAGTCTTTTACCGGCCGACCAGGACAGTATGTCAAAACTGTCGAAACACTTGACAGCGTTGAAAAGATCGTTGACGGCAAAACAGATGACAGGAATGAGGATGATTTCTATATGATAGGCAAGATTGAGTAATATTGTTTTAATGCTCCGCGGGAAGATAATGTCGGTACAATATGCGCAAACTTAAAGACAAACTGCTTGAAAAACATTTGATATCAGCTGACAAACTGAACAATGCTCTTGAGTTGTCGCGTCAGACCGGCAAGCCGTTGTTTACGGTGCTCATTGAAAACGGGTTTGCTGATGAGTGCGCGGTTCTTGAAATACTGGCGGAACAATACGGTCTTCGATTTATCAAGCCCGGAGAAATGATGGTTGATGAGCAGGCGGTTAAAAGCGTTTCGGCAAAGGTTGCCTCGCATTATACCGTTATACCCTTAAAACGAGAGGCCGGAATTCTTACTATTGCAGTTTCGAATCCCATGGATATGACTGCGGCTGAAGATATAGAGGCCAATTTGGGACTGCATGTGGAAAGAGTGATTGCGTGCAAAGCCGATATTCTCAAGGCACTGCGCAAATACTACGGCGTTGGCGCTGACACAGTAGAAAAACTTCTTTCCGAATCGCAGGATCATGACGCCGATGTCGAGATTAAAGAAGAATCGCATGACCTGGAAAAGCTGGCGGAGGATGCGTCGGTTGTAAGATTGGTGAATCAACTGCTTCAGGAATCTATCAATGACCGGGCCACGGATATCCATTTCGAAGCATACAGAGATGGGATATCTGTAAGACGCAGAATAGACGGAATATTGTACGACAGCAAGGTTCCAAAGAATATGAACCTGCTCTATCCGTCAATAGTCTCACGTCTTAAGCTGATGTCGGGATTGAACATCGTGGAGAGACGCCTGCCTCAGGATGGCAGGGCCAGAGTTACTATAGGACGTAAGGAATATGATTTGCGAGTGTCGGTTGTTCCGGCAGTGCATGGGGAGGATATTGTTGTAAGAATACTGCCTTCTTCAATGTTGCTCAATCTGGAAGAACTTGGCTTTTCGAAGGAGCATCTTGACACATGGCACAAGTTCATTGCCCAACCGCATGGGATTATATTTGTTACCGGTCCTACAGGAAGCGGGAAAAGTACGACCTTGTATGGGTGTCTGAGCAGACTGAATACGCGTGATCGCAAGATAATTACCATTGAGGATCCAGTGGAATATGAATTAAAGGGCATTACGCAAACGCAGGTAAATCCAAAAATAGGTCTTACGTTTGCCAATGCGCTTAGAAGCATGCTGAGACATGATCCGGATGTGATGATGATCGGTGAGGTCCGGGACAAGGAAACGGCGGAAATAGCCATTCAAACCGCAATGACCGGGCACCTGGTGCTGAGTACGCTTCATACCAATGACTCCGCGGGCGGAGCTGTTCGGCTTATAGATATGGGCATAGATCCATATAGAATAACTTCAACCGTCTTGGTGTTTACGGCCCAACGCCTTGTTCGTGTTGTCTGTTCAAAATGCAGGGAAACATTTGAATTTAACGGAAAAAAAGCTTACAAAGGCGCTGGTTGTAAAGCGTGCGGCGGCAGTGGTTATTGCGGCAGGATAGCGATATGTGAATTCCTTCCCATGGTATCAGAAATTCAGGAATTGATACTTCAAAAAGCATCAGCTAAAATTATAAGAGAAAAAGCCGACTTGCTCGGAATGGTGACCTTGGCCGCCGACGGTTGGAAAAAAGTTGCGGAAGGCGTGACTGCTCCGGAAGAAGTAATACGCGTTACGAGCTTATGAGATCTTCCATAAAATACTCATACGGAAGCCATGAGATTCATCTACAAAGCAAAAGACGGCCCTGGAAAAACAATAAAGGGTGAATTAGAAGCCGACTCGCGGCAAATGGCTCTAAATCAATTGGACTCAATGGGGTACAGCCCCATATGGGTGAAAGAACAGGATGTGGATCGGCCCGGAGTCAGGGTTCTACTGAACCGGCGAATCAGCCAGAGAGATATAAATGTTTTTACGCGACAACTCGCCAGCCTTATAAAATCGCGGGTGCCCATACTGAAGGCATTGAATACCGTTGCGGGTCAAACTGAAAGCGCGGGATTTCAGAATGTGATAAGGGGATTGGAACACGATGTCCGTGACGGCAGTATGCTTTCTGAAGCATTGTCAAAACACATCAACCTTTTTTCGGAACTTTATGTTAACATGGTTCGTTCAGGAGAGTCGGGCGGAATTCTGGACGCCATTTTAATGAGATTATCTGAAGCTCTTGAAAAAGAGGAGGATACAAAACGAAAACTGCAATCGGCAATGGCTTATCCGATACTTATAGCTGTAGTGGGCGTGTTTACTGTTTTTGCCTTGCTGGTATTCTTTCTTCCTCGCGTTGTAGTGCTCTTTGAAGGATACCACAATTTGCCTTTGCCGACAAAGATGCTTATAGGAATAACGGATTTTGTTTCTGATTATTGGTATTGGATTTTGTTGATCGTATTTTTGCTGACAGCCATTCTGCGGCGCATTGCTTCCATTGAAACGGGTAAGGTAGTTTTTGATCAAATGAAACTGCGCCTGCCGCTGATCAGTAAATTCATTCGAGATGTAGATCTTGCCCGTTTTGCCAGGACTTTTTCCTTGTTGTTGAATGCCGGCATTCCCATTGCTAAGGCGCTGGATCTCAGTTCAACTACACTGCGAAATGCGGTATTGCGCGCTGAAATAGAAAAGGTGTGCCGCGATACCATACAGCAGGGATTGCCTCTTTCCGTGTGTATGGCGAGAACGGAGTATTTCCCGGCTTTTGTCGCCAATATGATGGCGGTAGGTGAAGAAGCCGGCCAGCTTGATGAGGCATTGGATGAAGTGGCTTCATTTTATGAGAAAGAAGTTGAACAGAGAAGCAGGTTGGCAGTTTCATTGCTGGAACCTGTTCTTATTCTGCTTGTAGGCGCTATTGTGGGCTTTATTGTTGCAGCCATGCTGCTCCCGATCTTTGAGTTGGGTTCGGCGTTTTAAACATTCTCTCCGTCCCTGCCGCCGGGGTGTCGATCGTCAGGTGGCAAGTAAATTGCCCAAATCGAAATCCCTTCTCCAGGCCCTTGATCTGTCGCAACCTACACACTCTCGTCACGAAACTTCATGAATAATGCACGCTAAGCCCGCTTATTTCACGAGTTCAAGCCAATCAAGGCCAAGGCATTGAGGATGAAGCTGTATGAATATACCGCGAATCCTCAATAACGCTGGCCTTGGCAGGCATGGGCTCGCCTCTGGTGAAGAATTGCATGCACCTTTTCTTTTCTGGAACCATATTACAAACTGTATTTACCAAACAATCTTCAACTACTACACAAAGCCTTTGTTTTACAACGTCTTATCCCGCACGCATGCAATCCTTCATGAAATATGCGGGCTTGTCTTCCTGCTCTTCATAGTAAAAATATAATTGTAAGGCTGATTCTCATGCAATATTCGACTTATAAGACTTGATTTCTTTCAGCCTAACATGTACGCTTCTGCTGATAAATGGGGGTCGCTGTATGAATACGAGAAAAAACAATCTAAACGACGGTTTTACGCTTATAGAGCTGATGGT
>JAQBFJ010000047.1:0-5727 GCA_032123435.1 Verrucomicrobiota bacterium | reverse complement strand
TAACGCTCAGAAGATCCGCATCAAGACACACAAGCACCTTGGCGTCAAGCTCCAGAACCTTCCTGAACATATTTTCAAAGTTATACCCCTTGCCTGGCGTGTCGGGTGGAGTTGTTATGTAAATTTTCGGAACATCTGTCCGGGTTTCCAGAAACACCTGCTCCGTCCCGTCAGGCGAATCATTATCACAGTTGATTATGACCGACTTACTATCGGCAAAATATTTTTTTAAACCCAGCGATGCCTGTTGAGTCGGATACGCTATGCTATCGGCTTCGTTATAAGACGCCAGTCCTACGACAATATCGGCATTTAGCACATTCTCAGGATTTTCTTCTCTTTCATACATAACAATCCCCTATTCTTTTGTATCAGACCATACATTGATTATCCTGCCGATCGGCAAGCAGTTATGCCTTCTTCAACTGTAAACTTTTTTTACCAGCAAACCCTGATTTCAATTTTAAAGCCAACAGTCGACCGACCTCCTCCGCACAGATAGTCAGCATTTCGGGCGCACGTTTCGCCAAATCGGCTTCTTTCACAGATTCCTGTAATGCAGAAAAGCATGCAGATATTCCGATAGAGTGAACGGCCCTCACTCCATCGCCCGTTGAGCCGCATAAGGCGATTACTGGAATTCCCAGCTTTTTCGCCGTGCGCGCAACACCAGCGGGTGTTTTGCCAAAAACAGTCTGACCATCCATCCGCCCTTCACCTGTAACAACCAAGTCACAGCCTTTAAGTTTCTTTTCCAGTTTCACGCTGTCTATCACGATATCAATCCCCGGCCTGAGAGAACCTCCGATAAAAGCCATCAAACCGGCGCCCAACCCGCCGGCAGCTCCAGCTCCCGGCACATTTATTATATCAATCCCCAGATCGCGCTTGATTATACGCGCAAGCAATTTCAGGTTCGCGTCCAATTGTTTGACCATAGTTGGCGTTGCGCCCTTTTGCGGACCATAAACACAAGAAGCGCCCTTAGGCCCAACTAGCGGATTATCAACATCACACGCCACTTCCACGGTCACATGTTTCAAACGCTTGTCAAGCCCGCTCATATCTATACGGGCAAGATCACCAAGCGCACCGCCGCCTTCTTTCAATTGCCTGCCTTTTTTGTCCAGAAAACGGACCCCAAGCGACTTGGCCATTCCTGTTCCACCATCGTTGGTTGCGCTTCCGCCAATACCAATAAGTATTTTTTTAACTTTCCTTTCGAGTCCATGCTTAATCAAATCTCCTGTACCACACGTGCTGGTTTTTAAAGGGTTCCGCTCATTAGGCCGGAGCAACACCAGTCCGCTTGCCGCCGCCATTTCAATAACGGCAGTTTTGCCATCACCTGTTATTCCCAATTCTGCCTGTACTTTCCAGCCAAGCGGGCCGTGGACAGATTTTGTTATAATCTGTCCGTCAGTGGCTTCAACAAGAGCACGCATGGTCCCTTCGCCGCCATCAGCCATGGGTACTTTTCTTATTGATATGTTTGAAAGAACATTCCGAAAGCCGCGTTCAATACATTCAGCCGCTTCCAGTGCCGTCAAACTACCTTTGAAAGAATCAGGTGCAATTCCAATTGTGAACATTTCGATGTTTACCCCCTACTCGTTCTTTTAATTTAGCGCCTCTCCACCTTTTTATCAAGGACATTTTTCCCCGAAAACACAAGCTTGACCTTACAACAGCGAGCATCTACACTTCTCTGCTTTCAAAGGTAATATAAAACAGGAAAGCAACAATGACAGCTATTCCGCATAGAGACGATGGTTGGATAGGATACAGTCCGGCCATCAAGATATTAGATTGCACAATACGAGATGGCGGCCTTATCAATGACCACCAGTTTGATGATAATACAGTTAAAGCTGTATACAACGCGTGTTCCGAGGCCGGTGTTGATTACGTGGAATTTGGATATAAAGCATCCAAAAAGATTTATCCAACGAATAAATACGGAATCTGGAAACATTGTGATGAAGATGATCTGCGCAGGATTGTTGGTGAAAATCCGTCCAGCATAAAGATATCCGTCATGGCCGACGCGGACCGCACCGACTATCATGAAGACATCCTGCCCAAGGAAAAGAGTGTTATAGACTGCATACGCATAGCCTGCTACATACACCAGATCCCAAGCGCAATGGATATGATCAAGGACGCGCACGATAAAGGTTACGAAACACTTCTTCAGCTCATGGCAATTTCCGTAGTAAACGAGCACGACCTGCGTGAAGCACTTGATCTAGCAGCAACGTGCCCGGCATCAGCTGTATATATAGTTGACAGTTTCGGCTCACTCTATTCCGAACAAATCAGAAATATAACATCAATATTCATCAAGGCTCTTGAGGGAACAGGCAAGGATGTAGGATTCCACGGACATAACAACCAGCAATTAGCTTATGCCAATACAATAGAAGCTCTTGTTTGCGGCGCGAACCGTCTGGATGCCACCATAAACGGAATCGGACGCGGTGCCGGAAATTGCCCATTGGAACTCCTTATAGGCTTCCTGCATAATCCCAAATTTCACATGAGACCCATCCTTGAATGCTGTCAGAAAATATTTGTGCCGCTTTCTAAACAGATGGATTGGGGATACAGCATTCCGTACGCGATAACAGGTTTTCTCAACCAGCATCCTCGCGCGGCAATGGCTATGCGCGCAAGCGACGCGCCGGATAACTACCTTGATTTCTACGACAAGATCATGGAAGAAGAGTAGTAACAGTTACTGCCGGAATGCTTGCTCTTTACGCGAAAACGGAATATTTTACTCAACAGGTCTGGATAATGAAAAAACAATTGCCTTTGATCATAACTCTCTCGGCATTGTCATTCCTGTGCGCCTGCACCAAACCGCAACTTCCATTAGACACTAAACAACAGCGCGTGATCTCTCTGGCCCCCAATATCACAGAAATGATCTGCGCGATTGGAGCCGACGATCTGCTTGTGGGAAGAACATCCGCATGCGACTACCCTCCGGATATTATCGGGCGAATACCCATTGTCGGCGGCTTCGGCGCGCCGTCCATTGAAACTCTAATAGTAATGCGGCCGACTTTAATCCTTGATGTTGACCTCGTAGACAATGCCATCGGCATCAAGATTGACGAACTAGGTCTGCGACGCCAGCGTATAACATGCAATACCTTGAGCGATATTCCGGACGCAATAAGGACAATCGGCGTTCTTCTGAATCATGAACAAGAAGCCAATTCATTAGCCAATTCCATCAGTGCCAGAATTGCCGATGTAAAATTTTTACAGAACAATACTAACGACAAACGGCCATCTGTTCTAATCGAACTGGCCAGTGATCCGATATATACCGCAGGCAAACATTCTTTTGTAGCCGAGCTCATACGCGCCGCCGGCGGCAACAATATCGGCGACGAGGTCACTGCCCAAAACTACTTCGAAGTCTCTCCGGAATGGATAGCAACACGCAACCCGGATGTCATAATTTGCCTCGGACCTGGAATGAACGGGGCGGCAAGCCGCACAGTAATGAAACGCGCGGGCTGGAAAAACATCAGTGCCATACGATCCGGCCGTGTATACGACAGCATTGATCCTGACATCATGAGCCGACCCGGGCCCAGGGCGCTTGACGGCATAGAACAACTGCGCGCCTTATTGGAAAAGGCACCATGAAAGCAAATAAAATGCCATGGCTTATTCTATGCGCGACTCCAGTATTACTTGCGCTCTGCCTTCTTGCCGGTGCGTCAGGATTCGGATTCATACAACTTTCATCCGATCTTGGTCAGGCAATTTTCTTTCTTCGACTTAATCGCGTTTTAGCCGCATTCGTAGTGGGTGCCGCCTTGTCTGCCGCCGGTGTTGTACTTCAAGCGCTCCTGCGCAATCCACTGGCTGAACCATATATACTCGGAGTAAGCAGCGGCTCGGCGCTTGGCGCGGCAATTGCCATAATCTCGGGTACCGCGTCACTTACAATGGCTGGAATGCCCATTACAGCCTTCATTTTTGGAGCGGCAACATTAATCACGGTATATTATCTGGCAAATACTGCAGGACGGCTTTCCATATACGGCCTTATTCTGAGCGGCGTAATCGTAAGCTCAATATGTTCCAGCATCCTCATGTTCATCATTTCATATATGCCTATCGAAGGCCTGCACACTATCATATGGTGGATGCTCGGCAATCTCCAGGCCTCATCGCTTCCGCTCCTTTACATCAGCGCTACTATCATTCTGGTCGGCATATTGGGAATATGGATCATGAACCCGGAACTGAACGCTTTATCGATCGGGCACGACACAGCGCATCATGTCGGAATCCGAACAGGCCCGGCAATCGCCACAGGACTGGCATTGGCAACTCTCATTACCGCTACAGCCGTATCACTGGCCGGCCTGATAGGATTTGTAGGCCTTATCGTGCCGCACGTGGTACGGAACCTGACTGGTCCTGACCATAAACGACTGGTCCCTTCAGCCGCACTGGCGGGTGGAGTATTTCTCGCGCTCTGCGACGCTGTCGCTAGAACCGCACTCGCCCCGCGCGAGATCCCTGTAGGCGTAATCACGGCCTTGATAGGCGGCCCATTCTTTCTGGCTATACTGCGCAGTCGCAGGAAAGAAGGATGGCTCGAATGAAAGAAATACTGAAACTCAGCGACTTCTCAGCCGGCTATCACGGGAAACCTGTTATCCACAACATCAATTTAACTGTATGTGAAGGTGAAATGATCGGATTACTCGGTCCTAACGGCACCGGCAAAACCACTCTGTTTCGCAGTATTACGGGACTTTGCGCGCCAATAACCGGCGGAGGTTCCCTTTTCGGCTATGACATTAAAAACATCAAATCGCACGAACGAGCTAAATTAGCCGCCGTTATTCCACAGGAGCTCGAAATATCCGTGCCTTTTACCGTCCAGGAAATAGTCGCCATAGGACGCACAGCTTCCATCAGTCGCTGGACTTCCCTGACAAAGCATGACAAGAGCATCATTGAACGCGCAATGGCATATACCGACCTTACCGACATGAAACACCGTCCATTCACCGAGCTCAGCGGCGGAGAAAAACAACGTGCCATAGTAGCAATGGCGCTGGCCCAGCAACCGCGCATTATTCTTATGGACGAGGCCACATCTCATCTCGATATTAATCATAGACTCGAAATCATGCGTATCATTGAACGACTTAACTCCGAAGATCACGTAACCGTGCTAATGATCAGTCACGACATCAACCTGATAGCAGAATTTTCCAATCGCCTCCTTATGATGGACAAGGGGGAAATAATCGCAGACGGCCTGCCCGCAAAAATACTTACGGAAGAAATTCTGCGACGCGTCTATCATTGTCACGTAGAAGTCCGAAAAAATACCTCAAACGGTTCAGTAACCGTAGTGCCGGCACACCGCCTTACAAAAGGCGTCTCAGGAGAAGGTATTCATATTCACGTCATCTGCGGCGGCGGCTGTGGCGAAGAAACCATACGACGGCTTTGCCTGTGTGATTACACAATAACCTGCGGTGTGCTCAATCAGCAGGATTCAGACGCCGAAATTGCCGAAGCGCTGGGAATCAAAACCGCTCTCGAAAAACCATTCTCCCCTATCAGTAAAACAGCCTTTGAATCAGCCAAACAAATGATCTCCGCCGCTGACGCGGTTGTCGTATGCGGGATTCCATTCGGAACCGGCAATGTAATCAACCTCGATCTGGCCGAATACGC
>JAQBFJ010000046.1:0-11615 GCA_032123435.1 Verrucomicrobiota bacterium | reverse complement strand
GAAGTATAACCATTACAATGTGGGCTCGAGTCGCAGATGCGAAATCATGCAAATGGACGGAGGCATGGGTGCCATAACGGCTATACATGAGATGCTTTTACACACGCGGCGTGGAATAAATCATATCTTTGCCGGCGCACCCCAACGCTGGAAGAACGTTTCGTTCAGCGGTATCCGCACGGATGGCGCGTTTCTCGTCAGCGCCGCCCGCAAATCAGGAGTTGTGACTGGGATAAAGATCAAGAGTCTGGCAGGCGGCCCATTCCTTTTGGCTAACCCATGGGACAACGCCGTTATCGTGACACATAAAAACGGAAAGCATAAACTCGCCGGCAAGGTCCTTAAGGTAGCGACAACCAAAAGTGAAACAATAACGATTGGCGCCTCACGCTGAATTTTGCCTCTCCCGGAAAAGAAATAGCGTGACACTGGATATCTACGCGCAAAAAAACAGCCTGATTTCATGAATAGATCAGGTTATCGCACAACCTGCGTCCGGTAAAATAACGTGTCGCGATTGGTCACGCAGATCGACACAAATTGAGTGTGCGCGAAATCAACGATAAATTCTATGGTATGCCAATTCGTATCTGCAGGGAGAGATAACCCCGTATCAACCAGTTCGAGCGCGCCGGTGGCTGGCTGTACCCATACAGTGGTTCTTATTTGCTCATCAAGAGATGGCCTTGCAATAAGTCTTAAATTGCCCATACTTGAAAGATGGAAACATTAAAGCCTGATCCTGAAAAATTTATTGAATTAGCCAATTACCGTATGCCGTTTGGGAAACATAAGGGCACCAAGCTTGTAGACTTGCCTGAACCCTATGTGGTCTGGTTCAAAAATAAAGGCTGGCCCAAGGGAAAATTAGGGGAAATGCTTCAATCGATCTACGAAATAAAACTCAATGGCCTGGAATATCTCTTTCGCCCGAAGGGAAAACGGGGCCAACCCCCGAATTAACACTTTCCGGTTTTTTCTATTGCGCTTTCATTTCTGCTTAGAACTCGAAGTTTGCCCAGGGGTTGACGTTTGTTATCAGACCGTTCGTACTGACAATGGGGCCATAGGTTGTGGCATAGCCATTAAAATCATAGTCGGCCGAAGGAACGCCCGAGCCGGTGTTGCCGTTGGCCGAGTTCTTTATGACCAGGTTGCCGGCAGCGCCAATATTGATCCCGCGGTCGTTTTCCATGACATGGTTATTTTCAATACGGGTGTGGTCTTCCGTCGCAGATATGCCCGCGCCATCGCCGGACAGATATCCATTCTGTGCGCACGTGTTGTTGAGTACGTAACTGTCGCTCAGCACCACGATTCCGTTGGAGGCATTCTTCCAGACCAGACAACCGCTGATAGTACAGTATCGACTGCCGGCTATGCCGTGGTTTGAGTTCCCGGACACGACGCAGTTAATAACAGCAGAGCCAAATCCGGTGGACATACCATCATCTCCGTTATCATTCGCTGAACATTCGGAAGCAACGCTCTGGGGATCGATGTGGATCCCGTCCATGCCGTTATTATATGCGCAGGACTTGGACACAGTAGAACCCGCCGATACACTGATTCCCCGGTCTCCGTTAGAGACGGCCGAGCACTCATTGACGATACTGCCTTTCATGCAAGTGATGCCGGCTGCGGAATTGTTGTTAGCGGCGCAGGCAATAAGAACAGAGCCCTCACCGGAAAACAGGCCACTGTAATTGCTGGACGCCTGGAGGTCTTTGAATTGGTTGTTTACGCCCATAGCTCTCACGCCGTATTTGTAGGATGCCAGCCAGTTGACCACCTTCCCGTTATGCACTCGCAGGTTACGAAGGGTGATGGCCTGGTAGATACCGTCTTGGCTGTTTGCGCCTGGGCCGGTCAGCGTAAAGCCGTTCATATCGATGGTAACGTTGTTAACCTGCACATCGATTCCGTAAACACCGGTGTTGGTGACCAACAGGTTCTCGGTGAGCACATAACTACCGGAGTTGGTGATCTCGTATGGCGGACTTGCCATGTCGGCCTGCGATATTTCGATTCTGCCGTCACCTGCAAGAGCGGCTGAAGACGCGCAAAACGAAATCAATGCTGTAACTACTAATTTCTTCATCTGTATCCTGCTTTCTGTCTTTCTTTCTGCTTAGAACTCGAAGTTTGCCCAGGGATGATCGATGATGGCGTTGGTGATGGGGCCGACCAGACCGCCGGTGATGTTGTACTGCCCTGACTCGTTGCCGCTGGCGGAATTCCGAATTACGATGTTGCCGGCTGCAGCTTGGATTCCATACCCGCCGGTACTGTCAGTCACATTATTCCCCTCAATCCGGTTATCGCTGCCCGTGGCAAGAATCCCGTGTCCGGCTCCATAGTTGCCGTTCCCACGACATGTATTGTTCAAGACAATACAGTCGTCCTCGACCTCTATGCCGTCATATTGGTTGTCAGTTGCTGTGCAGTGTGTTGCACTACATCCATAGACGATGTAGATTCCTGCCCCATTCGCTCCGCTCGTGTTGGCGAAGGCCGAGCAGCCTGAGAGCGTCGAGCCGTTATCTGCATAGATGCCGTAACCGGTGCCCCCAGCAGAATTGCCATAGGCGGAGCAGCCCGACAGCGTTGAGCCCTCTCCCGCAAGGATGCCGTAACCGGCGCCCCCAGCAGAATTGTCATAGGAGGAGCAGCCGGACAGCGTCGAGCCGCTTCCCGCGGAGATGCCGTAACTGGCGCCCACAGTCGAATTGTCGTATGCGGAGCAGCCGGACAGCGTCGAGCCGTTATCCGCAGAGATGCCGTAGCCGTAGCTGACCTCAGTAAAATTGTTATAGGCGGAGCAGCCGGACAGCGTTGAGCCCTTTCCCGCAATGATGCCGTAACCGCTCCCAGCAGCGGAATTTGAAGCCGCGATACAGCCTTCAAGAACGCTTCCACTGCCCGTAAACATCCCGCAGTTGTTGTAGCAGGCTGTGACGTTCTTGAACCGGCCGGCACTTCCCCATGCGTAGAGGCCGTACTGTCCCATCCCGGCCCACCTGGACAGTGTTCCGTTCTTGACGGTCAGGTTTCTGAAAGTACTTGCCTGGTAGAGGCCATGCTCGCTGTTTGCGCCCGGGCCCTGCAGTGTGAAGCCGTTGAGATCAATGGTGACGTTGTCAACCTGCACATCGATTCCGTAGACACCGGTATTCGTGACCAACAGGTCCTCGGTGAGCACATAACTGCCGGAGTTGGTGATCTCGTATGGCGGACTTGCCATGTCGGCCTGCGATATTTCGATTCTGCCGTCACCTGCAAGAGCGGCTGAAGACGCGCAAAACGAAATCAATACTGTAATTGCTAATTTCTTCATCTGTATCCTCACTTTGTTGCTTCTCACGGCACAAGGCGTATGCGATAGAAGCGCACGCCGTCGATTATTGCATCATAGTTTGTATAAGCTGTTACATTTGTTCCTGCGGTGGCTGGATAACTGGCGACCAATTCGTTTGTGATACCAGCGATCAGGTTATCGGAGTCGTCCAGCGCGTAAGTCTTGCCTTCTACCGATTGCCAGATCACGACAATATTTGTTCCGCTTTCAACTGTGGTATCCACGAACTCGAGCACCTCGTCACTATTATCCGGGTCTGTGCCACAAGCGGCTTCACCGCCATCGCTTATCCCGTCATTATCCGTGTCAGTCACATTCGGATCGCTGGTGTTGTCGCCGGGGTCAAGCGCGATGGCTGTGCCTGGATATGTTGATGCCGCCTCGTCGATTCCACTGGATTCCTCAAAATCGGTCAGCCAGTCGCCATCGCTGTCGCGCGGATAATCCAGGCATACCAGATCCGCACGAGACTCAAGCCCCATGTCCAGGACGGCCACGATGTTCGACGAGGCCATATCGAATATCCATATCTGTTCATCCGCGCCTGCGCCGTTCAGTGTTGTTGTCTTGTCCAGAGAAAAGTACAGGTTGGCCCCGCTCTGGTACAGAGCGTTCACATCGGCGGACTCGGGAATCCCCAAGTCTGTTTGACCGTCATACAGCTTCGTAAATATGCCGCTTGCGTAACGTACAATATCGTCATCATCAACAGTAAGCGGCCCCGGTAAAGTTGTAGTGGTGTCAAACGACATGAGAAGGTTAGTGGTGTCTATTTCGAAACACACAGCGTCTATGTCTTCGCTTTCTGGAATCCCCGCGTCGCTTCCGTCAAGGAACATGCTGAATGTTTCCGCGTTCGCGTCATACGCAACCAGGTCCTCGTCTCTGTAGGTTGCAGAATCTATTATGCAATCGACATCCAGCGAAAAGATAATCTGGTTACTGTAGACCATTAGCGCATCGAGCTGGGCGCGTCCCGGAATGCCGCTCGCGAGGCCGGCAAAGAAGGAGCCGGCTGCCGCGGCTCCGATCGACACAGCTGACTCGTCTCCATAGCTTGTTCCGTTCACGGTCGACGAGACATCCACTCCCAGTCGGACATTGTCTGCGGCGACGTCTGCCGACCTGGGCGTCCATGGACCGGTCTGGGTCCCGCTTGCAGAATAATTGCCATGGATATCTTTTGCAAAAAGCCTGTAATAATATCCTTGATCGTTCGTGAGCTCTGTATCTGTAAATGTACCAAGACTGCCAACATACCTGACTGTGCTTGACCCAATCGTATTGCCCTGAGCATACGAGGCGCCTTCCACGGGGACATCGGAGATCAGAGCGGTGTTTCGGAGCAGTACCAGTTCGTCCAGGTCCGCATCGCCCGGGTTGATCCAGCTGAGCTGGATCTTGCCGTCACCGGGTATAATCGTTCCCCATGCCGCGTTGCCCGGCGAGAGGTTGTCAATGGTGATATCGGCACTATTCGCATCGCTGTAGAGTGCGGTCTTGGTTGAGGTCACTTGGACAACGATGCCGATAACCGAATATGTTGCGCCCGGAGGAGCGGGCATATCGCCGTGTGAGCTGGGAGTGACCCTGACCTTGTATTGAGTCTCCGTTGTGCCAACTTCAATGTTGGATAATAGAGAAATGTCAATCAGGTTAGTTTCCGGGTCAGCCACACTGCCGTAGACCGTACCGCCGAGATCGCTCGTGATCTCGATCAGCGCGAGGCGGGATGCTATGTCCAATGGCACGGAAATCCGTACGACAGTTACCGTGTCCATCCCCATGGAGGTCTTGAGCGTGAATGCATCCATCGCGGTAGCCGCACCGCCGGGCGCAATTTCCGAGTCGGCCGGGTCGGTCCCGTCGCCTACTTCGAGTCCCCACGGTATGTGCGGCCCTGTTTGAAGTCCGCTTGCAGAATAATTGCCGTTGGTATCCCTGGCAAAACTTTTGTAGTAATAGTCCTGCTCATTTGTCAGACCCGTGTCGGTAAAAGTCTCAAGACTGCCGACGTATCTGACTGTGCTTGAGCCGATGCTGTTGCCTTGAGCATACGACACACCTTCTACTGGAGTATCGGAGACAGCCGATGTGCGTCGAAGGATGACTACCTCATCGAAGTCCGAGTCGCCCGGATTGATCCAATTCAGTTCAATCTGTTCATCACCGGCGGTGATAGCGTCCCACGACGCGTTTCCAGGCGATGTATTGTCGATATCTATTGTTGTGCCACCAATATCGGTGTAGACCGTTTCTTTTCCTGAAGTGACGATTACTACTGCACCTGTAACTGTGTACGTACTGCCGGGCGGTGCGGGCATATCTGCATGTATTGCGGGAGTAATGCGGACCTTGTACTGTGTTTCTATTGTTGTAACAACGATATTGGAAGTCAGCGACACGGCCACGGTGTCGGATGCAGGATTTACCACATTGCCGTGAACGGTGGATCCTGAATCACTGGTTATCTCCAGCAGACCTATACTTTCGGACGTGCCTGTCTCAATGCTGACCGTAACGGCCGTTACAGTTGCCATCCCGGCGGGTACACGAACAGTGAAGGCGTCGAGCATTGTTGCCGGGCCGCCCGGCGCGATGACAGTATTTCCCGGGTCTGTTCCGTCCCCTACCTTCAGTTCACATGGTGTGCAAAGCCTCGACCACGGCCCGCTGACGGAATAGTTGCCATTAGAGTCTTGACCGAAGACCCGGTAATAGTAGTCGTTCAGATTTGTAACACTGGTATCGAGGAATGACTCGAGGGCACCGACATATCTGACAATAGAGGAACCGATTGTATCGTCCGCGACATAATTGGTTCCCTCTTCCGGTCTGTCGCCGGCAGGGGCTGTATTTCTCATCAGCACAACTTCATCAAAATCCGCATCGGGCGGATTGGTCCACGTCAACAGAATCTGTTCGTCGCCGTCCGTTATTGGGCCCCACGTGGCATTGCTGGGAGAAAGATTGTCGATAACAACTATTGCGCTGTTTGTGTCATCGTAGGTCTTGCCCTGGCTCGATTGGATCTGCATTACTCTTCCGAACATTGGATATTCGACACCTGGGGGCGGAAGCATCTCGTCATGAGAGGCGGGCGTGATTCTTACCTTGTACTGAGTCAGTATGGTTGTGGCAGTTATGTTATTGGTAATATTGATACCGACCGGATTGCCGCTTGGATTATTTTTGGATCCGTGTACCACAGTTCCGGAGTCGCTCGTAACCTCAATGAGAGCCAGAAATGATGAGACACCCGAAATGTTGACGGATACCTGGGTGACGTTATCAGATCCGACATCTGTTTGGAGAGTGAATGCGTTCAGCATTGTGGCAGATCCACCGGGAGCTATGGTTATGTCGGGCGGGTTGTTTCCGTCACCAACAGCAGTGATAGCCGAGGCGCTCGGGCTTACGCCGACAACAAGGATAAGAGCGAGAACAACTGACAAGCCTATGGTTCGCTGGTGGATTCCAATCATTGAACAAGAACCCTATCACACATGAGACGTGAAAACAAGACATAATACACCTATGCCGCGAACGCCGAATTAACACTTCCCGTAGCAACCGCATGTACCCTTGTCACTTTTCCTCAGCAACGCTTCTTCTTTTGAAGCCTCTGGTATCATATCGCTTTATGCACGCATCACAGGCGTTACAATCAGTTTCGTAGCAATTGCGGTGAACTCTAACCGAATATTGTTTACGGAACGCATGCAGACATTTGTCAGAGCAGAACAGGTACCGCTCCTGGAACGCGCCGAATGCCACATACTCCTCATATGGCGCCTTTTCATCTTCAAGCTGACTCAGCGCTATTTCACACCATCCGCATGTGCCTGATCGTTCTTTTTTGGATTGCTCCTGCGCATTCCGAAGCTCATCATTATTCCAGATATAGTCAATTCGTCTCACGCAACTTTTGGCCAGCCTGGAAACAATAACATCACCTTCCACGCACAGCATCTCATCACCTTTTACATGAAACACACAATCACACTCTATTTTCTCGCCATTATCCAGCTCTACAACACAACGCCCGTACCGGTCATCAAATTGCAGGAACCAGCCGCATGACGGACAGGCCCATGCAAAAAGAAAAGCACGGGTCCTTGCGCCGCATTCCGGACACCGGCCCCGTTCCATCATTGCTATACCACGAATATCCGCCAGGGCCGCATGACTGAGCGCCTCCTTGACATCGCTCTTTGCCCTGTCAGCTGTACGCCACCCACTCTCGGCACCCAGTTCGCTCAGGGTTTCCTCGATACTGTGCTCGGACGGCATATCTTCTATTCTAGAGTCATCATTTTCTCTACTCAATTTACCAAACTTAAATATGCTCATAATTCCATGTCCTGTTCTATTTGTTGATTAGTTTGTTTTGTAGTGTTTTTTTCATCCTTCTGCAAATTTCAAATCCTCTCATTCCTCAGCCCTGTTCCTCTCCTCCCTGCTGCAGCCAGATGCACCTGTAAAACCCTTCCACATCCTTCAGGTCGTTATGTGTACCAATTTGTGTTACACGCCCTTTCTCCAGAACAACAATCCAATCGCAATCACGGGCGGTAACAATTCTGTGAGTAATAGTGAGACTGGTCCGCTTCTCCAGCACCTTATTCAAAGTGTTCCTGATTTTTGCCTCAGTCCTGGAATCCAGCGCGCTGGTTGTATCATCCAACAGCAAGACGTCCGGATCCGTTAACAGGGCCGTGGCCAGCGTCAATCGCTGTTTCTGCCCGCCTGAAAGTGATACGCCCTGCTCGCCGACCTCTGTTTCATATTTCATATGGAGCGACATTATAAAATCATGCAGTTCAACACGTTTGGCGGCCCTCATTATATCTGAAGGAGATGCAGAATCACATCCATAAGCAATATTGTCCCTGATAGTGCCGGAAAACACCATTGGTTCCTGCTGAACCAGACAGACATGGCGCCTGATGGATTTGGGGTCGGCATCAACAAGGTCGATTCCGCCAACCCTGACGACGCCACTGTCGGGATCATAGAATCTGAGAAGCAGATGAAACAATGATGTCTTGCCCGATCCTGATGGTCCCATAACAGCAATCCGCTCACCCGGATTAATGCTGAAATTGACCATATTAAGCGCCGGCCCTTTCTGCAAAGGATAGGTAAAGGTTATATTCTCAAAATCAATCTTCCCATATCCCTGCTCAAGAGAACGGGGGCCTGGAACAACATCCTGTTTTTCATCCAGAAGCGCAAACACTCTTCCAAGCACAACAAAGAACGCCTCTGCGACAGCAAGCGTACCTGTAAGGCCCGTCAGCGCTGTAATCACAAAAGGTATTGCCAGGTAAAACGAGACAGCCTCTCCCATCGTCATCTTCTCAAACTGCACAGCTTTGACCGCATAGTAAGCGACAACACCCAGAATAACCGATGAAAATGCTGCCACAAGAAAAGCCAGCCACTGCTGTTTAAAAACAAGTCTCATGGCTATCCGGTCCATGTTGCATATAATCCTGCCTACAGATCTTTCCTCTGCTTTTTCCCTGCCAAAAGCTTTTACAACATGAACAGCCGCCAGCCGCTCCGCAACCAGGCCGTACAGCCTGGCCCTGAGTCTTCTCAGGGCAATGTTGTTGCGTCTGATCGAAGGCCGAATGCGAACGAACGCGAACACATAGAACGGCAATGTGGCAATAACAAGCAGGGCCAGCCGCCAGTTCAGATAGAATAAAACGCCACACCCGCAAATCACACTCAACATTTGTGTTGCGGTGTTTATAATATTAGTTTTGCACCAGTTTTCAATAACCCTGGTATCGTCCAGAATACGACTCATTATCCTGCCCGGCTTTGTACTTTCAAAAAAGACGAGATGCAGTACCTGCAGTTTCTCATGCAGTTTCCGACGCAGGTTATAGACCATTTTCTGCACACACGTATTGATTAACCTTGAACGGACCCAATCTGAAACAATCTGCAGCACCCATATACTGAAACTTGCAGAAATGAATAGGTAGGCCAGCCTGACCTGGTGCGGGCGCTGTGACTCGGGAAAACCTGCTTCCAGCATCAATACATGATCAACAAGAAAAACCGCAAGCAGTCTGAACAAGAACGGAACACAGGCAACAACTGCTGAAAGCACAAGAGCAACAGCAATTTTGTACCTGTACTCGTGAAAGAATTCGACCCAGAGCCGCTTAAGACTCCGACCCGCACCTCCCTGGTACTTGTCCTCATCAGCCATGAGTTCATCAACCACGGCATTTGCTTTGGCAACGCTTCTGTTCATGTTTTCAACCCGGAACTGACCAACCTTTTTTCTTTATTCTCACTTTAATCATCTTCCAAACTCTTCAATTTCTCATACAGCCTGGAGTAATGTCCGTCCGACGCAAGCAATTCTGTGTGCGTACCCGTTTCCACTATCTGGCCCTGATCCATGACCACTATCATATCTGCATTCACAATGGTCGACAGCCTGTGTGCAACCACGAAACTAGTCCTGTTCTTGAGCACACGACGCAGTGCTTTTTGAATCAATGCTTCGGAATGACTGTCCAGACTGGAGGTCGCCTCGTCCATTATCAGGATCAATGGATCTCTGAGAATAGCCCTTGCTATGCTTATTCTCTGTCTTTCACCAACCGACAGCTTCACACCTGTTGCGCCTATTTTTGTGTTAAACCCATCCGGAAGTGTCAGGGCCAGTGAATGCACTTCTGCGGCCTTTGCCACCCGTTCGATATCTTCCATTGATGCATCGGGCTGGCCATACGCAATGTTCTCTGCGAGCGTTCCTTCAAACAGCACCGGGCTCTGCAGAACCGTTCCGAACAGAAGACGCAGGTCTCTCAACTTCATGTCTCGGACATCTATCCCGTCAATCATCACGGCGCCATTATTTACATCCCAGAAACGCATCAGAAGCGATGTCATTGTCGTCTTTCCGCATCCCGTCTCGCCAACAAGGGCAACATTTGTTCTTGCCGGAATTGATAATGACAGACCTTTGTAAAGACTGGCATCAGAACTGTACGAAAAATATACATCCTTGAATTCGACCGCGCCCTCTCTGCCGTCAACTGATACCGGATGCGCAGGTGATTTGATATCAAGATCTTCATCAAGAATTTCTGCTATTCTCTTGATAGACACAGCCGTTTCCGCGAACTGGCCCGCGATACCGGTCAATCTTACCACGGGTGTAATCAACATCCACATGTAGGAATTAAAAGCTACAAGCTTCCCATAGGTCATCTCCTGGTCAACATCCAGAATCATCAGAATTGCCGTGCCGAAAACAAAAGTGGATCCAAACCCCGAAATCGCCTGGCATATACTGCTCAGATTAACCTGTGCCATTATCCCTTCAAGTGCTCTGGAAAGGCTTTGCTCGGTACGATCAAGGAAGAGCGTATTTTCCCAGTCCTCCCTGTTGAAAATCCGAACCTGGCGTACACCATGAATAGTCTCCTGCAACCTGCCGGCAATCTCATCAAGAATCTGCCTGTACAAATGGGTCGCCCGTCGAATCCGGGAGGCAAATAATTTATAGCCGACAACATACAAGCCGACCATGAGCCCAACCATCATTGCGAGTCGAACATGAATAGAACACATTATCCATATGGAAAAAACTACTATCACAACATCCAGGACTATCCGAACTGTCTCACCGGTAAGAACCTGATGAAGCATTGCAACATCATCCATGAGCCTCGCGGTCAATGCGCCAGAATTATGGTTGGAATGGTACTTCATGCTCAAATTCAGGAGCTTCCGGTACATGGCCATTCGCACATCGGAAATTATTCGTCGGCTCGCCAGCATTATCATGTGGACATTTTGAACCTGGATCAGGTGTGCAATAATTGGCACCAGTACAATCGCAAGCACTACCAGCGGCAGTTTGTCCCATGCTTTACTCGCGACAACAGAATCAACAAGATAGCCGTTGATCAGCGGCGGCAACAGGCTGAGAACGGTGAATACCACCATGCCCAGGAAAGCCAGGATAAGGCGTTTTCTGTATGGCTTTATGTATGGGATCAAAACCTTTAACATAATTTGCATATACAGCATCCCTATTGGAAAAAATTCAATACAAATCGATTGCTTTTTTTGAGCTTGAGCAATATCACGCCCTGCGGCAATTGCCCGGACTACGGCCTAACGCACATTATTCATGAAGAATCTACTGCGAGCGTGTATCTTACACCACCTCAAGGACTTGCCTCGGAACCCGATTTCGACGTGTCTCGACACGCCC
>JAQBFJ010000045.1:0-12335 GCA_032123435.1 Verrucomicrobiota bacterium | reverse complement strand
GTAGCTAGAGGTTGTTTGGCAAATACAGTTTGTAACATGGTTTTCCGGAAAGAAAAGATGCATGCAATTCTTCACCAAAGGCGAATCCATGCCTGCCAAGGCCGGCGTTATTGAGGATTCGCGGTATATTCATACAGCTTCGTCCTCAATGCCTTAGCCTTGATTGGCCTGAACTCGTGAAACAAACGGGTTAGTACGCATTTTCTTTTGCGAATAGTGTTTTGATGAGTATCTTGAAATCGAACGCGAGCGACCAGTTCTCGAGGTAGTAGAGATCATAACGGATTCTTTCCTGGATGCTTGTATTGCCGCGCAGACCGTTTACCTGTGCCCAGCCGGACATGCCTGGTTTTGAGGCATGGCGCCGCATATACCGGGAGATATCCTCCTTGAATTGTTCCACGAAGTGCGGCCTTTCAGGGCGTGGTCCAACGAGGCTCATATTACCTTTAAGTACATTCCACAGTTGAGGGAGTTCATCTATGTTGTGTTTTCTGAGCCACGCGCCGATCTTTGTTGTTCTGGGGTCATTTTCTTTAGTGAAGACAGGGCCTGTTTGGTCTTCTGCGTCAACGCGCATAGTTCGCAGTTTATAGAGGGTGAATTGTTTTCCTTTTTCACCGCACCGAACTTGACCGTAGAAGACAGGGCCGGGAGAACCTTTCTTTATTGCTATTGCCGCTACGGTTACCAGCGGGGCAGAGAGGACGAGGCCTATTATGGAGCCTAATATATCTTCGAGTCTTTTCAGAACTCTGTTCCATAAAAGATCGAGCGGCCATTGGCCTGTGCCCAGGAGTGGAATGTCGTCCAGGGATTGAACATCCATACTGCTCGTCATTATTCTGAATAAATCAGGAACCATGTTGAATGTTACAAGGCTGCGTTCACACATTAGTATTATCTGGACGATGCGGTCGTGTCCCAGTGTTGAGTTTGTGAGGATGACCTGATCGACCTGGTTATTGGAAAGGAACAGCGTAAGTTCATCAATACTTCCCTTAATAAGATCTGCGGGAATATCTTTGTCTGGTTCGGCAAAATCGGTGCGGAGGAATCCGAAGACCTTTGATCGGAGCATAGGTTCCTTTTTCAGTGTTCGTGCGACGTGGGCGGCGGTGGAATCTGTTCCGAGTATAAGGACCTGATTATATGTTCTGCTGTGCCGGGCCATATTCCATTCGATACGGAACAGGATGTATCGTTCTGTGATCACGATGAACGGGATTGTTGCCAAGGATATAACAACTACGGCGGCAGAGAATGGCGGCTCGGTTTTCATCAGGAATCCAAGTGCGGCGGCGAATAGTACACCTGTCGCGCAGCCCCGGATGAGGCGCGGGATTTTACTGGGGAAAGATCCTGTTTGCGGTCGTACGTAGAGGTTCATGGTTCTGAAGATGAAGAGGAACAGGATGGTGGCTACTGCCGAGCCGGCCAGGTATATACTCCAGAGGTTATCGGGCCGTCCTTTCACAACAGGGATAAGGCCGCTGTCGAATCTGATTTTGGTAGCAAGCGCCAATCCGCAGAAGACTGATATAGCGTCGGCGATGATGGCCATAGTGCTTATAAGTACATTGGTTGTATCCTTTTTCTTCATGTTTGGGATAATATCAGTTTATCATGTACAGTGACAAGTTGTTGTTGAGGGGTATATGCGGGACGATATGACCATTGAAAAATGAACTTTCAAGTGAAAGTCGTTTATGTTAGGTATGTATTTACTGTAAGAAATGGACATAAGTATGCATGGTATAGAGAGACATGTTATTATTTCTTTGCCGATAGTCTTAGGGGTGGATTTGAGCATCACCAACGAGGTTGTTCTGGTCTGGCTTGCCGCGGTTATTACTTTTTCACTTGTGTTCCTGTCATGTCGCCGCAGAGGTTTGGTTGCTGTTGGTGTGTTTGAGAACATGTTTGAAGGGCTTATAGAATATATTGAAAATCGTATAGCGAGAGAAGGAATAGGCAGTGAAGGGCGGACGTGGGCTCCTTTCCTTTTAACTTTATTCTTCTTTATTCTATTCGGAAACCTGCTCGGTATGGTGCCGATGCCGTCTCATTTCAAGGCGGCAACAGCCAACATTAATGTAACGGCGGGATTGGCGTTGATTGTTTTTTTTGCCACACTGGCGATAAACATAAGACATAATGGCATATTTGGGTTCTTAAGGAAGTTTCTTCCTGCTGGCGTGCCGCGCTGGATAGCTGTAATGGTTATTCCCATAGAGATCGTGAGCTGGCTGGTGCGACCTTTATCGCTGGCGATTCGTTTATTTGCCAACATGGTGGCTGGTCACGCACTTATAGTTGTTTTTATCGGGCTACTGGTGCAGACTGTATGGTTTTTGAGGGTTATACCGTTGGCTGGCGCTGTGGCTATGAGTTGTTTTGAACTGTTTGTGTGTTTTATTCAGGCACTTATTTTCACGATGTTGGCTGGAATGTATATAAGAGAAGCGGTAGAAGTAGGTCATTAATCTGGCCAGGAGAAAAACTGGAGGATAGGAATATGGCACCAGAAAGCATGGCATGGTTAGCAGCGGGATTGAGCATTGGTTTGGCGGCGCTTGGAACAGGGATAGGGATAGGAATACTGGGCGGCAAAAGCGTAGAAGCTGCCGCGCGTCAGCCTGAAGCGGCGGGTACGATACAAAGGCTTATGATTCTGGGGATAGCGTTCATAGAGGCACTGTGTCTTTACGCCTTGCTGATCTCTATTATGCTTGTAGGCAAGGGCAAAGCGGCTGAAGGCACAGGTCAAATGTCGGCGGAGATGGAACAGGGTTATAATCAGGTTGAGTAGGATCAGGAATTATGGGATCTATTGATACAGGTCTTTTGTTCTGGACGTTGGTCACATTCGGATTCCTTCTGGCCGTTTTGGCCAAATTCGCATTTAAGCCTTTACGGAAAATCATGGATGAACGTGAGCAGAAAATCCGTGAGTCGCTGAATGAGGCTGAACGCGCGAGAGAGGAAGCGAAGAAGCTTCTGGTTCAAAATGATGATCAGATCAGGGAGGCGCGCAATGAGGCCAGAAAGATAATAAGTGCTGGTCAGAAGATAGTGGCGGAGATGAAGAATGAGGCGCAGAAAAGCGCGAGGGATGAAACAGATCTTATTATTAATCATGCCAAGACCGAGATAGACAGGGAAGTAAAGAAAAGTCTTGATGATTTAAAAACTACAGTTGTTAATTTATCAGCCAGAATTGCCAGACAGGTCATAAAAGATAAAATTGACGAAAAACGCCAGGGCGAATTGGTAGAGGAATTTGTGGAGCATCTTAAGCAGACACATGGACGCGGCAAATAAGATTGAAGAAAGATATGCGGAGTCTCTTCTCGCGCTGAGCGAGGGTGCGGGTGTTCTTGCGAGGATCGAGAAGGAGATTATGCTGGTGGTTGATCTATTCGCGGAAGACAGTCGGATCAAGATGTTTCTCGCTGATCCCGCTGTTAAGGATGAGGGAAAATCCACTGCGGTTGTCGATATTCTTGGCGGCCGGGTTCATCCGGTGCTTATGCGGTTTGTCCAGATTCTTCTGGAGCAGAACATGATTAATGGGCTGGGCAGCATAGCCGATATATTTCTGGACAAGGCGTCACGGCTGGAGGAGAAGGTATCGGGTGAGCTGGTGTCGGTCTGCATGGTTGGGGATGACGTTTTAACCCGGATAGAAGAGGAAACAAGCCGTATTTTGGGCAAAAAAGTGCGTTTACACGTTCGGATTGATTCCGGAATGTTGGGTGGCGCCATTGTTCGGGTAGGGGATCTGGTGATGGATGGTTCGGTTAATGCACTGGTTGAAGGGATGCGGTCTGAACTGCTTGGTGGATTACGGGGCGGGATGGATGAAAAAAAATGAAAAAAACGCTTGTTTTCTGGGAGAAATAGATAAGAATGCATGTTGAGTAAAGGCCTGGTGGGGTTTATCCAGGTGATTGTTGTATTTATAAATAACTAACAAAACAGTAACATCCAACAAACTGAGGGAGGCAAAATGACCAAATCACAAACAATAGCAGCTTTGGCGACGAAGACAGGTATGTCCAAAGCACAGGTAGGGGAATTCCTGGAAGTGTTTGCACAGCTGGCGTACACAGAAGCCAAGAGCACTTTTGTAATGCCGGGAATCGGTAAACTAGTGCTGGTAAAACGCAAGGCGCGCATGGGGCGCAATCCGGCTACAGGTGAAACGATTCAAATCCCTGCCAAGACCGTTGTGAAGTTCCGCGTGTCAAAGGCATGCAAGGATGCCATTTTATCGGCATAGAGATGCTATATTTAGGGCGGGGCTTGACCGTGCATGATTTAAAACGGTGATTCCCCGCCCTTTTTCTTTTGTTCACAGGGGAAACGAATGAAGCAAACAAGATATCTTGTTTTAACTATTATTTTCTGTTTGCCGTTCAGTCTTCTGGCTGAGCGTGTGCCGCTTAAGCCTGAACCTCATTACGCACAGATCGCCGAGCGTTTCGCATGGCGCTTTCCAAGAGAACATCTGGCGTATTCGTTTATGGATGATCTTATATCCAGTATGGCATGGACCAATTACATTTCCTCTCTTGATTATGAACGTGTTTATTTTATGGAGTCCGACATTGTCAAGTGTAAGTCCCGTGAACTTGAGTTGGATGACAGGCTGAACAATGGTGATATAAGTTTTGCCTTTGAGGTTTACGAAACATTTCTGGAGCGCGTGCGGGACAGGTATGAGTATGTCGACAAATTATTGGCTGAAGGTTTTGATCTTGAGCGCGATGAAAGTTATATATGGAAACGAAAAGCGGCTGAGTGGCCCAAGGACAACACGGACAGGGATGAGATATGGCGGAAGAAAATAAAGAATGAATATGTTCAACGTGTTGTATCGATGCGATTAGCGGAGGAAGAGCGGGCACGGGTGGCTACGAACGTGGACGTGGTGGTTACCAATGAAATCGCTGATGCAGTTGAGGAGAGCGGGAAACAACCTGAGGGCGAGAACCTTGACGAGAATGAAAGTGTCGGTACAACGGGTGATTTAAAGGATTTAGAGCCGGAAGAGTTCATCCGTAAGCGGTATAAGCAATTCCTGACAACTCTTGAAGATAATGATGCCGAATGGGTAATGGAAAAGTACCTGAGCGCGATAGCGCGCGCCTATGATCCACATTCGGCGTACATGTCGCATCGCAGTCTGGAAGATTTCAACATAGAGATGAGGCTTTCGCTGGAAGGAATCGGCGCCTTGTTGAAAGCTGAGGACGGCATAGTTGTGATATCTCAAATTATTGCCGGGGGCCCGGCGGACAAAGATGGAAGGCTGAAATCAGGCGACAAGATTATTGCGGTTGGGCAGGGCGATGATCCGGCTGAAAGCATCATTCATTGGCCGCTTCAGAAAACCGTTGGTCGCATCAGGGGTGAAAAAGGAACCAAAGTGGTCTTGACGATTATTCCGGCGTCTGATCCTACGGGTTCAACCACGAAGCAGATCGAATTGTTCCGGGATGAAGTAAAGCTGGAAGAGCAGGAAGCTAAATTAAAAAAGAAAGAAGCTGTCGGCAGTGATGGTGTTGTCAGAAATGTTGGCGTAATTGTTCTTCCGGCTTTTTATGCCAATATGGAAGTGAGATCTACTGATGCTCCTGAATACAAAAGTTCAGCTCATGATGTTGACAAGTTATTAGCGCAAGCGGTGGAAGAAGGGCTTGATGGACTGGTATTAGATTTGAGGAATAATGGTGGAGGTTCCCTTACGGAGGCCGTTTCAATGACAGGGCTCTTCATTAAGACGGGGCCTACGGTGCAGGTAAAAGAGAGGCGCATGATACCATTGGTGGACGATGATCCGAGAGTGGCATACGCGGGGCCATTGGTTGTTCTTGTTGATCGCAGAAGCGCTTCGGCTTCTGAAATCGTGGCTGGCGCTCTTCAGGATTATGGGAGAGCGGTAATTGTCGGGGATTCCAAGACACATGGCAAGGGAACGGTACAAACGATCACAAAGCTTGGCTATTCTGATACACTTGGTCGTATAAAAATGACATGCTCCATGTTCTACAGGGTTACGGGAAGTTCTACTCAATTAAAAGGGGTGCTACCTGACATTGTTATATCTTCACTGTATGACTTCATGGAATTTGGAGAGGACGCGCTGTTGAATCCGATACCGTGGTCTGAAGAGACGGAGGCGGCTTATATGCCTGTTACCAATTTGTCGGCGGTTATTGTGATGCTGAAAGAAAATTCGGAGGAACGCAGGTTGAAAGATCCCCGTTTTGCCAAATACGCGAAATTTCTGGCCTATTTAAAAGAAGTCGCCGGCAGGAGCGAAGTATCACTTAATATTAATGAGCGGATGAAGCAGGCAAAGATGGAGAAGGAACTGTCAGCTTTCCATGCGGAGGTTATGGAAGAGGAGGCAGAGGGTGATTCGGCGCAAGAGGCAAAAAACGATAATAGGCAGGATCTTGTTCTTAATGAAGGCTTGATGATTCTGGCGGATCTTATTTCGGTCTCGTCGCCTGGCCCGGCGTATGTTTCCGTTTGCGATAAGCCGGTAAAACATACATTTGTACAGTCAGTTATAAAATGGTTCAAGGATACGTTATGAATATTCATTTCTGGAAAATGCATGGAGCGGGGAACGATTTCATTCTGGTGGATGACCGGGCGGGAACGTTTCCGGCGTCCGATATAAAATGGCTGTCTGGCATTGGAGCGCGCAGGACTGGTGTGGGTTGTGAAGGGATTATATTAATCCAGAACTCGGATAAGGCTGATTTCAGAATGCGTTTTTTCAATCCGGATGGAAACGAGGCGGATATGTGCGGCAATGGCGCACGGTGTGTGGCGCGGCTCGCGCATGAAATCGGCGTTACACCGATGGTGATGAGCATTGAGACAGCGGCAGGAATGCTGAAGGCGGAAATATTGGATAATACGGTGAGAATTGAACTTACGGAACCGCATGGCTGGGAAACAGGTGGCAGTCTTGAAATTGACGGGCGACAGATAAAGTATGGGTTTGTCAATACGGGCGTCCCTCATGTCGTGGTTGAGGTTGATGATCTGGCCGGTTGTGACGTCAAAGGGCTTGGTGCGGCGATACGGTATCATGCGCATTTTGCGCCGGCCGGGACCAATGCTGATTTTATTCATGTTACCGGTACGAACTCGCTTTCATTACGGACATATGAGCGCGGGGTGGAAGATGAAACATTGGCCTGCGGCACGGGCATCGCGGCAAGCGCTTTGATTGCGTACAAGCTGGGGAAAGTAAAATCGCCTGTGGAGGTCAAGGCTGCAAGCGGCGACATTCTTGTCGTAGGTTTTCGGATTGATGGGGACAGTGTAAGTAATGTTACTCTAACCGGGCTGGCGGTGCATGTGTTTCAGGGTGAGTTCAAGTATTGATTCATAGTGATAGATCAATGCCGGCGATCACGGCCATCCATATCATACTTCTCTGGTTCTTTGGGGCCATGACAAAGCATTTTTCGGGCAGACTGCAATACACTCTGAACATTTCAGGCAATCCTGGTCGGTCATTACGCCTGAATTCTTGTGGACAACAATCGCAAGGTTGATTGGACAGGCTTTCTCGCATTTGCGGCACTCGACGCACAAGTCCTTGTCTATCTGTAGGTAGCCCTTCTTTCCACCAAGAGCGTTCTGCATTGTTCCCATGGGGCAGAATGCGCACCAGCTCCGTTGGTGGATGGTAATTCCAAGAACCACACCGATTCCTGTCGTTATGACGCACATTATCCAGAATACTCTACCCCAATGATATACATCTGTTGGATTTAGTGAAACGCGGTATATCATGAAGCCCATCATGCCCGCAAAGATTACCCACCTGAAGATTTTATTCCTGAGTGCATTGGGGATAGGCGCTCCTCTGCTTGCCAAGCTCAACAGTCTGTCAAAGAAGCTTCCTCTTGGGCATAGATTTCCACAGACGTAACGTCCGCGAAAAACACCACCAATCAAGCTCATCAGCATGACAATAGGCACACTGAATCCGAGGAGTGGATATTTCCATCCCAATCCGATGGTGAGCAAGACGACAGGTATAAGGCACCACTGAATGATACGTCGTCGCTTGATTCGTCTTGAAATCATGTTATCCATGTTACATCTACTATCATCGGCGCGGCTTGCCGCATCGGTGAAGAAGAAAAAATGTTTGGTTTTTTACTCATATCAGATATTTACAACGTTTGGCTCGTGTCTCCGAGTTTCGGCGGACACGAAGCAGTGTACCAATGTATTGTTTTAACGGTCATTATGTGATTAGAAAACCTTGTCTCTAATATCATCAGGCACTGGCGGTACGGCGACGGGTTGCCAATTATTGCGCAGTGACCACGTGGCCGCGCAACCTGTGGCAACGCTCATGCGTCCTGCCAATGGTGTGGACAGCGGGCGCTTGCCGTCCAGTATCATATCGATAAAGTCCTTGCATATCTGGGGGTCGGCGCCCCCATGCCCGCCTGACGCTGGTTTAACCGACAAGTCGTTGTCAGCCAGGTTCTTCCATCGCTTTGACCGGTCACGCAGTCGTACGATGACCTTGGAACCGTCGTCCAGATTCTCAAGTCGGCCTTCGGTACCAATGAAGGTGTAGTTCCGGCAGTAATCCGGGGTGAAGTGACACTGCATGTAACTGGCGCGGATGCCGCCATCGAGTTCCATCATCACAATACTGTTATCCTCCACGTCCACTTCCTTGCGGAACACGCACAGGTCCATTTTGTTGTCCGACGCCGAGTCGATGTGCTGGTATTCGACGCATGTTTCCTTTTCAGCGCAGACGGCGCAATGCAGATCATTGGGCTTGTCGCCGCCGTAGTAGTCCAGGCCACCGCAGGCAGACACGCGCGTGGTGTACCTGCCGGTGAGCCAGTGGATCATATCGAGATCATGTGAAGCCTTCTGGAGCAACAGCCCGGTTGAGTTGCGCGACGTTCCGTGCCAGTCGTGGTAATACCAGCAACCGCCCGGCCCGACGAAGTGGCGGACCCAGACCGCCTTTAATTCACCTATGGTGCCGCTGTCAATGGCGTCCTTCATGACCCTGAAGATATTCATGTATCGCATGTTGAATCCGATCATGAACTGCTTACCCGAGGTGATCCATGCGCGCAGCATGCGATCGCACCCTTCTGTCGTTATTGCCATGGGTTTCTCTGAGAAGACATGTTTACCGGCTTCGAACGCGTCACAGACGTATTGTTCATGGGTGAAGTCCGGACTCATGACGGCGATCGCGTCGATGTCTTTGCGGTCGAGTAGTTCGCGATGGTCTTTGGTGACAAATCCCTTATCGTTCACATTTTTCCGAAACCAGTCCAGAGCGCCATCGGAGACGTCCGCTGCTCCGACCACGACAGAACGCCCTGATGGGTCATGCCAATGTGTTGCCATGGTGCCGCGTCCTGCGGCCCCTATGATACCTATTCTCACTTTATTCATGTTGCTTCTCCTATTTGGAACTGTTGTTTCACCCATAATCCCTTCCTTCTATTCATTCTCACGTGGAACGAGAATGTAGAAAAAGGGATTTTCAGTTATAAAACAATCTCATAAATTATATTTTGATAAAAAATAAGTTATGCACTGATTTTCACCGAAAATGGAAGTAGAGGGAAGCAAAAAGTCATAATAACTGCCGAGCATCCCCTTATTTACTCATATCAGATGTTCCCAATGCTTGCCTTATAAGGCGCGGTTTATTGGGCATTGCCTTCACTTGGCTTGTTAGCCGATTCGCGAGCAAGTGTTTCCGTGGGGAGTTTCTCGTCTGGTCCTACGCCGTATTTCTTTCTCCGGGCTCTTCCCGCAGGACAGCCTCCGAAAGTTATAATCATCTCTATTCTCTGTACCATTCGAGCCAGCAAATGACCCTTTCTGGCATTGGTACAAAGGGGACAACGGGATTCACAGAAGTCAGGATCTTTTGCACTCATGTTATGGCCTTTTTTGTTCTTCTATCCTGTTCGTGCATAACGCAACAAATGAGAGTTTTGCGCGGCTAAGCGCAAATACTTTCCATTTGCTTATTAGCTTTCTTTGTAGTATATTTATATTTGTTATGAATACAAATGTTATCAGCAGAAGTCCAGAAGTTATGGGGGGAACACCAGTTTTCGATGGGACTCGTGTTCCGGTTCAGACATTGATCGACTACCTTGAGGGTGGCGAAAGTATTGATGATTTTCTGAAGGGTTTTCCGACGGTGTCGAAAGCGCAGGTGATCAAGCTGCTGGAAGAGGCAAAGGAGAAAATACTTGTCTCATCGTAGTAAGGTATTGTTGGATGAATGTGTCGACAGTGGACTGAAGAACGAAATCTCAGGACACGAGGTAAAGACGGTGCCCGAAGTCGGCTGGGCCAGCCTCAAGAATGGCGTACTGTTGAACCGAGCGCAGGCTGAATTCGATGTTTTCATTACGACAGATCGAAATCTCATGTTTCAGCAAAACCTTCCCAAATATGACATTGCGGTTCTTGTTTTGTCTGCCGTGACCAACCGCTTGCTGGATTTACTTCCGCTTGTACCCAAGATTCAGGATGCAATTACTTCAGCCCAGCCCGGCGATCTAGTTCTTATTCAAACGTCGCGGGTCATGGATTTCTGATTCGCGCGCGAATTGGAAAATAAGCACTCTGTATTGCCTTGTTTATACGAAAAAAGGCGCATTATGTCAACTCCTGGATTGATCATGAAGTACGCAATATCATGAAAAGACAACATCACTTAATCTATACCAAACGGTCATGCTGCAGATGAATAAAAAATTTCGTCAGGCGCCATAAGCGCGGATGATGAATGTAAGTGAGTATACGAGATAAACGGCGAACATGGCAAGATGAAGACGGATGTCCAGGCGTGTTGCTTGATTAAGATTACGCGAATTGAATTTGGTAAAGGATGCATATCCGCGATATGTCAATTCCATAAGCAGTAATACGGTTACAGGTAGACTTAGAATGTTGTAAGCACATGCCTCTGTTAAATTGCCGCGCATCAGTTCCCCAATGCCTCTGGTGAGTCCGCATAAAGGACATGGCCTTCTGAATAGTGATATGGAAAGACATTCAGGAAAGAGACATGGTGCTATTTTCAGCAGATGTCTGTGTATCAGGGGCAGTATCAAACCATATATCATTATGAATGATAGTGTCCTGTTTATATTCCTGTAAGACTGAGCTAGAGTCAAAATTGTGTACCTGATTTAATGTTATTTTTCGGTGAAATATCTATTTTGCTGAAAATCAGGTTCTTGCGCAATGAAGAAACAGTATTTTTGTTCATTTCGTGCGGCTTGCGGGTCAGGGAAATGGGGGTGTAAAACGGGAGTCTCATTTATTAAGGGGATAAATCGTTCTGCCGGTGTTTCCTCCCTGTTTTCAGGCGTTTTGGGAGGCCGGTGAACAAATATGTGGGTTCCAGGATGAGCTTGACTGTGATCTCAAAAATGGTACCATAATTATCCGTTCAACTATTGTTTTGTGTAAGCATTTTGTTCTTAATCAGGAGATAATATATCATGACAAAAATCAAAAACACGAGAAGCATTCGTTATCTTTTATTGTTTGTAACACTGCTGGCGGCATTTATGACTGCCATGCCTGCCGTATCGTGGGCGGCGCCGGGAGTGAGTGTGGCTGTAAGTCCAACCGAAATGGTATGGCACTCTAATGTATGGCTGGATGTTTCCATTACGCAGATTTCTTCAAATGACGTAGTGCAGCTGAGTCTCTTTCTTGATGTTAATGAAGACGGCATTATTGATGGAGGTGATGTTGGACTTTGTGAGTTCAATATTCAGGATGGTGTTACCAATGGGCTGGGCTCCGTTGTTATGCCTGCTGATACGGATGTCGTGGTCGGCCAGATCCAGACGAAGATTTCATATCATGGTCTGACGGACGAAAGTGGATTAATGCACGGTGTCGGATCGTACTTGTGGCGAGTTACGAATACGAACGACGGTACTGCTGCAACGGACGCTTTCGCGATTACTCAACAGGTGACATCAATAGCGATACAGGGCCAGGTGATAGACTATATATGGTCTAATGCCGTTGCCGGCGCGTATATATCCTTAGAACCGGTATTTGACCACACGGGTTTTTTGCCGGGGACATGGACAGATACGAATGGAATGTTCTGTATTTATTTACCGTCGAACTTTTCGAGTAACGATGTGATGGGCGTATCAGCGATGCCCATGGGGTATTTTGTGGCCATGAGCGGCCCGAATGATGAGCCGCTGGCGGGCTATATGTTCACAAACGCGTTACAGCAGGGCACGAACGTGTTAGCC
>JAQBFJ010000044.1:0-2842 GCA_032123435.1 Verrucomicrobiota bacterium | reverse complement strand
CCAGGGACACGGCAAGCAATCATTGATTTTAATTCTAATCAGGTTAATTCTAATCAGGCAGAGGCATGGCAGACGGTTTGTGGTCAATGCCATGAGTTAGGTTTACAGAAGTGGGCAAAGGAGCAAGGGCTACACGAACTGAATGGCATACAGAAGGTCTGCGCCTTCATTGTGTGGCATTACAACAAGGGCAAGGAACGGGTCGAACAGGGAAAATCCTGCGATGAAGAGACTGACCCTCGCACCTCACCTGTTCCGGATAGTGATTTTGAACATGATGCCGCGGCCACGGTAGATATGGAGGAAGGGGTATGCCATGACAGTTACTAAACCACTGAAAAAGCCTAGAATAAATCAAGGTCGAAACAAGGGATGGGCAAACCTCAAGCCACAAAAGAAAGGCGAACCGGGACACAATCCGAAAGGCAGACCGAAACTCGAGGACACATTCTCGGACACTGCCCGCGAGCTAATGAAGGCATCAAAGATTGATATTACATGGTCGGTCGAAGGCAAGCCGGACAAGACCCTGAAGCTATCATCAACAAAGACAATGAATTACGGCATTGTCGCGGCCTTAATCATGGAAGCACTCAAGGGCAACGTACAGGCGGCGCGTGAACTGGTCGACCGGACAGAAGGCAAGGCAAAGGAAACGATTAAACAAGACGGGACAATAATAGTCGAATGGCAACCACTCTCAAGTATCGACCCCATGCAGGACAATGGCGGCTCCACCGATCAAAAGCCCGATTCAGAATAGCCACTTGCGGACGACGTTTCGGAAAGACGTTAGGTGTTGCAGGTGAAATGCTTGATAAGGCGGCGGCGGTTCCCGGCGATTACGGTTGGGTTGCGCCAACATACCAGGTCGATCAAAGAGGCATTGACGCTTTTACGCAGATCACAGGTGGTGCGCTCAATATATGCGAAATCAAGGGCGGCGGTAAGGTTCCACAATACGCTTCCATCTGCGGCGGAAAGAGCAGGTGTCACTTCCTATCTGCCGCGAAGCCTGACCCGATACGAGGATATGGGTTCTTAGGTCTTGCTGTTGACGACGCGCCGTTCATCAAGAAAACCACTTGGGAATATATTATCCGGCCGACAATAGCGCAGACGATGGGATGGGCGATACTGGTCGGTACGCCAAAAGGCCGCAACTGGTTTCACTCCGAACACATAAAAGGGCAATCAGCAGAGCATCCCGACTATGATAGTTTTCACTTTGCGAGTAATGAGAGTCCGTTCTTCCATCAATCTGAATGGGACTTACTTAAAGCCGAGATGCCAGACGACGTATTCAGACAGGAATATATGGCGGAGTTTCTCGAAGATTCAGCCGGGGTATTCAAAGGGATCAACAACTGCCATACGACATCGGGTATGCACTGCACTTGTAAAGGCTCAATGGTTGTTGGAATTGACCTTGCCAAGCATGTCGACTACACGGTCCTGATCGCTATATGTCCTCGATGCGGATCGTGCCGTGAGATGATGAGATTCCATCGTCTTAACTGGCCGATAATGAAACAGCGTATTGTAGAGTTCGTATTGAAACATCATGGCCGGGCAATCATAGACGCAACGGGAGTTGGCGATCCGATCTATGATGATCTGAAGTCTGGCGGGCTTTCCATTGATCCGGTCAAGTTCACCGAGCAGAGAAAGGCAGAGTTAATTCAGGGTCTGATGGTAGCAATCGAACAGAGGCATATCACATGGCCTGCTGATTGGGAAGTGCTGAACGATGAACTCCGTGTCTTTGAATACCAGATTGCACCGATAAGCCGCCGGATAAGTTACAATGCACCGGACGGTTTCCACGACGATTGCGTTATCGCGCTTGCCCTGGCAACGTCCGGGATTGGTAACTTCATCCGGCCTCGTCTGTCAATCGCTGATGGCGGTGAATCATTGCAACAGGAGATCAGACAGTTGGATCAGGAGATAATGAGCAACCCGAATTTGAGTGATGAGGAAAAGGCTGAACTATTAAACAGGGAGTAATATGAACTGCTGGCGATGCGGAAACGAAACGACCAAAGACGACCTGCCACATCTCTGCCAGGGTTGCCAGAAGATACTGAACCCGACCACCGATCCACCGGACGAGCTAACGATCCACGTCAAGAACAACGGCAAGCCAAAGACTATACTTATTGACGCTGACGGAACGATACGAAGATTAACCGAGAACAAGGGAGATGCGAAATGAAAGTAAAAGACGTAATTAAAGAATTTCAGAAGTTTGATCCAGAGATGGATGTGATGGTAGAACATCAAGATGATGAACAGGATTATTTAATGGAATTTCCTATCCTAAAAACTATCAAAGTAAGTTTATACAAATTTTCTTATTGTTCAGAATGGAAAGAAACGTGTGATATATATGATAAAAAATATACAAAGATTGAAGAAAAGGAAGTTGTAGCGATATGAAAACAAGTAAGCGAGCGTTAACAGCGTTGAAGGGCTCAATCGTAAAATGGAATGATATTGTGAACGGAGACGGGGTTGATGAAGGCCCAGACAACTGTCCGCTATGTATGTTGTATTTTCCAGACTGCGACAAGTGTCCTATATGCATTGAAACAGGAGAGATATGCTGTGAAAAAACACCCTACGATGAGTGGGAAGAATACTTTAAACGCCGACGGAAAAGGCGCGCTTACGACTCCAAATCATTTCGCCTTGCAATGGCAGAGCGTGACTGGCTTGAGGCGTTATACAAGAAGCTGGTAAGAAGAAACAAACAGAAAGCGAGGGGTAATGCTTGATCCGTATGTACCAATAGATGTTCACGATAGGCGCGCCTGTTGTAAGGTTGTTATAGAAAAAC
>JAQBFJ010000043.1:0-6737 GCA_032123435.1 Verrucomicrobiota bacterium | reverse complement strand
GCATAATGTCATCCGTAGATTTGTTAAAGAGATTATCAAAAAAATATCCAATTGCCATAGTGTCAGGTTCAACCCGGGAGACTATTGAGCAAGCAATAGACTTGATGGATATCAGGACGAATATAAAATTTCTGCTTGGTTCTGAAGATTATTCGCCTGGCAAACCTGACCCGGCCTGCTTTCTTCTGGCCGCCAGAAAATTCGGTGTTCCGCCTGACAATTGTCTTGTTTTCGAGGATTCCGCAGCTGGCGTAAATGGCGCGAAAGCGGCAGGAATGACATGTATAGCCCTGCATAGACTGGGCCGTCCCATGCAAAAGGTACATGCGGCAGATGAAGTATTGAATGACTTATCGGATTTTGTTCCTGAGAAATACGGTATCAATTAAGATCCAAGGGGCACGGAACGAAAACAATGCAACTTTATCATGTAACACAGAAGCTTGCGTCAAATCCAATCAATGATATTGCCGGCACGGTAATAAAACAGCTGGATTCGCTGAACATAGACATTCCCCAATCCGACGTTGCGATTACGGCAGGCAGTCGTGGTATAACCGACATTGTTCAGATTACCAGTACTGTCGGAAAATGGCTCAAAAAGAAGGGCGCGCGTCCATTTCTCGTTCCGTGCATGGGTTCTCACAACGGTGCCACGGCAGAGGGTCAAAAAGAAATGGTGGAAACGCTGGGCATGACCGAACAGGCTACGGGTATACCGATACGCATGGGCATGGACGTGGTGAAAATAGGAACCGTTAAATCGGGCGATGTCTATATGGACAGGCGCTGTTGGGAATCTGCCGGCGTGTTTGTTGTTAACCGGATCAAACTGCATACGTGTTTTTCCGGTCCGGTCCAAAGCGGCATTATCAAGATGATGGTAGTTGGAATGGGTAAAATAGAATCAGCCCGAACTTTTCACGCCGCACCCGTAAAGGAAATGAAGGACATTCTATTGGAAATGGGGCAATTGATTCTGGGTTCCGGCAAGATTCTTGCCGGAATCGGCATTCTGGAAGACGGTTTTGATCAGACGGCGGAAATACACGCGATTAGAGGCAAAGATATCATGGAAAAGGAACCTGTTCTGCTGGAACAGCATAAGAAGTATTTTCCACGCTTGCCCGTTAAGAATTTAAACGTGCTTGTCATAGATGAAATAGGCAAAACATACAGTGGTACCGGCATGGATACAAATGTGATCGGATATCGCGGCGTGAAAGGTGGTGAAGATCTTGACTGTCCGTCAATCCGTATAATTGCCGCCATGAGTTTATACAAGGAGTCGCGAGGCAACGCGATAGGCGTAGGCCTTGCCGATTACATCACAAGGCGATTAAGAGACGAAATTGACGAGCACAAGACTTTCATAAATGTCTTCACGACAGGTGAGCCTGCGAGGGGCAAGATCCCATTAACCTTCGAGACTGACGCAGAACTAATAAGTTCGCTTAGGAACAAATATGGTGAAAAGAGATGGATGTTTATCCCTAATACACTCAGACTGGATTCAATTTATGTCAGCGAGGATCTTGTTGATGAGATTCATGCGGCCGATAATTGCAGTATTGATTCGACACCTGTCGAGCTGATGTTCAAGGATGGAAAGTATTTTCTATGGCAATGAATCCTGACGCATTGCATTACCATTCCTGTCGAACCGGGACACCGGCTAAAGCCAATTCCTGTTTAATCTGGCGGATGGTATATTCTCCGGTATGGATCATGCCTGCTATTATAGCGGCATCGGCGTGTGCCTGAGTGAACACGTCGACTAAATGCTGTGGATTTCCGGCTCCACCTGACGCCACTACGGGTATGCCGACATTTTCAGCAATAAGGCGTGTAAGCTCGATTTCGTATCCTATACGGGTACCATCGGCATCGACAGAATTCACAACGATTTCACCAGCCCCTAGATCTTCAGCCTGTTTTGCCCATTGAACCGCGTCAATGCCTGTATGTTCCCTAAAGCCTCGAATGGTTATCTCGTATCCGCTGGGACACTGTTCTGTTTTGTTGACACGAACCGGGTCCATGCCCAGCACAATACATTGAGAACCAAATGCTTTTGCTCCTTCCTTTATGATATCAGGTTTCCGGACAGCCAGTGAATTGACTGAAACCTTTTCCGCTCCGGCAAAAAGAACGTCATGCATATCATTCAAGCCTGATATACCGCCTCCTACCGCAAAAGGTATTCTAACTGCGCTTGCGACTTCTCTGACCATTTCAATATCTATGCGCCTGTTTTCGGAAGAAGCGGTTATGTCATAAAACACGAGTTCATCACAACCGTCATTGTAATACCTTGCGGCCAATTCGACGGGATCACCGAGCACAACATTGTTTTGAAATTTAACGCCCTTAGTTACTTTCCTGTCACGAATATCAAGGCATGGTATTATACGTTTTGTCAGCATGTGGCAGACCTTTAATTTCCATTCCATTTACTGAAATTATCGAGGAGTTGCAGGCCTATTCTTCCAGATTTTTCGGGATGGAACTGCGTGGCAACAAGGTTGTTCCGGGCAATGACTGAAGAGAATGTGGCTCCGGCATATTCCGTTTGGCCCAGAATATCACTATTATCGGACGGCATCGGATAGTAGCTATGGACAAAATAGAAATTGCTATTATCACTGATACCGTTGAATACCGGATGTGAATAACGCAATGCAACGCTATTCCATCCTATTTGAGGCACTTTATCGAACGGATCGGCAGGCGAGAACAGTTTGACCATGCCCGGTATTAATCCTATCGTATCGACTCCGTCATCCTCCTCAGATCGCTCCAGCAGGATTTGCAATCCGACACAGATGCCCATGAAAGGTATTCCGTTATGGAACACTTGTTTAATTGTATCGACAAGTTCTAACTGTTCAAGTGTGCGCATGGCTGAGCGTGCTGCGCCGACACCTGGAAACACCACATGATCTGCGGAAAGAATCTTGCGGGATGAGCTGGTTATTTCAGCATTCAGTCCCAATGTTTCGAAAGCGAGCCGTACGCTTGTCAGGTTCCCCGCCTTATAATCAATTACTGCAATCATAAAATACTCTCTATTTGCATGGAGATAGTGCCAATTAAATTAAGATTCGTCAATTCATGATAAAGGTTGCTGCATTTGCCTTGCGGCGTTGTAATATTGATGATAATGCTTTTTTATTGTTGATTTGTTTCGGGCATCGGCATATTCTCTAAAAAGTGTGTAAAAACATAGCGATTGCGGGGTGGAGCAGTCTGGTAGCTCGTCAGGCTCATAACCTGAAGGTCGTTGGTTCAAATCCAACCCCCGCTACCAATTTGAGGGCCGGAACAACTGTTTCGGCCTGTTGTTTTTGCCGTATGTAATGTCAATATCATTGCTCTGATAAGGAAAGATGAGACATGAGCAAAACAAAAGAGTACGCCAGGACTATGAAAGGCGGAGGCGCTTTTACCAGGCAGGACATTGAATTGCTATACCAGAATCCGGAAGTCGCATGTTCTTATGATCAGGAACGTTTTCAATCTTATGCAGGGCGACTCAGGAATAAGCTGGAAAACGACGCTGTCTGGACTTTGATTGCTCCAGAGAAACACGATAAAATTCTTGATCTGGCTACAGGAACAGGACGTTTTGCAGTGGAATTGAAGAAACGATTCCCGGAATCAAATATAACAGGGATTGACCGATCTCCCGCAATGTTGAAAGAAGCTCGATCAAAATCATCAAATCTCCAATTCATTGAAATGGATTCTTTCAATACTGAATTTAAAAACGGTGTTTTTGATGTTATAACAACAATCCTTTTTATCAGACATTTTGATTGCGACGTTCGGCGTAACGCCTATGCCGAAATCCACAGGTTGCTGACGCCCAACGGTGTATTGGTTATGGACGTTGCCAATTATGAATATCATAAAAATCTTATTGAAGACAGGCCTGTTTTCGACGAAATTTATACGAAAAAGAAATTTTGCGGTGAGATGGCTGAAAACGGTTTTCGGGTAGAACGGTTTCTCGGCATTCCTGTCAGGACACGTGGTTTCAGGCGGATTCTATCATTTAACAGGAATGAGGAAACTCGCCTGCGCATGGAATGTTTTTTAAATAGAATGTTCTGGAAGTTCAGGTATTCAACACGTCTTCCTCATGGCTGGATAGTGAAATGTCGAAAAATATCCTGATAATTGGCAGAAAATTAGATCCTTATCCGCCATTCAATGATGCTGTAAAGAATGCAGGCATCTCATTAGCAGAAGCCTTGGCGCGTCAAGGTGTCAAAGTTTATGTTCTGGCATTTTCGAAGAAACTCGATCGTCTTATTAAGCGAAAAGAGATGAACAATGTCAGGTATCTGAGTATCAACCCCTTGAAAATCCCCCACTTCCTGTTTAGATTGTTTTTCCGGGCAAAAGGAAGTTTTCCGACACTGCTGGCAAGGTTATTTTGTTTGTTTGCCGGAATTGACGCCGTGTATATGCATGGCTGTAGTTTTCAGATTCCATGTAAAACTGTAGTTCATATTTATACACATAATTTTTTTTCTGATCAAACACGTATCCCGAAAACCACTTATATTTCAGCTGAGAACGAGTCGATCCTGCGGAGAGTCAGGTCGTTATATCCAGACAATCCCAGCAATGTTTTCTATCCCGGTATAAACATGGGGAAGTTCCATCCCGGAACAAGGAAAAGGTCTGCCGGCAAGCCAGCGCGTTTCCTTTTTGCCAGTTCGCCGATTAAAGAAGATGATAATCAGGCAATTGAAAAGGAAATGATTGAAAGCAAGGGCATTTTTAAAATAATGAATTTAGGGAAACTTCTGGCAGAGCGATCTGCTGTTCAGGTCACATTGTTATGGCGAAAAGATCCTTCTTACATCAAATCTTTGGTTCAGGATTACTCATTCATCAATATAGATGCGGGATACATTGTCGACATGAATTCGTATCTCGAAGATTTTGATTTTTGTTTTTGCCTGTTTGAGGATGATAAAAATGTAAAAGGGATGCCTCACAGTATGATAGAAAGTATGGCGAAAGGTGTTATTCCGGTTGTTTTAAAGAATTCGCCATTAGGTAAGTTTATCGAAGAAAATAATGCAGGAGTAGCCATTTATGGTTGCGATGATAAGCAGGATCGTGATGTTGAGGCTCTTTTGGAAATACTGAACAATCCCGATTCCTATTTTAAACTTTCCAGCAATGCCATTACTGCCGCGGCCAGGTTCTTTGATATAGAGAAAAACGCGGGTCAAATGATTTCAATATTGTTTCAAAACGAAAAACAAGGGCATATGACTTGCTGAAAAATCCTTTCATTTATCCGGCGCAAGATGTCATAATTACAGGTTGTTATGAGTGAAACACATTCAAAAATAGAAGCTGTCCGGCGCGAATGGAAAGATCGGTTATTGATTCTGGGGCACCATTATCAACGATCCTCTGTATTGCGGAATGTTGATGCGATCGGCGATTCGCTCGAATTGGCCCGAAATGCGGCGAGTCATCCGGAAGCCGAACGGATTGTATTCTGCGGAGTTAGATTCATGGCTGAATCCGCTGATATACTGACACGACCTGATCAGCAAGTATATATGCCTGAACCATCAGCAGGTTGTCCAATGGCAAATATGGCTGATGAAGTATCCATGCAAAAGGGGTGGAATACAATCAATACAGCAATCGGAAAGAACTGGGTTCCGGTTGTATATGTTAACAGCACGGCTTCGATCAAAGCCTTGTGCGGTAAACTGGGCGGCATTACGTGTACTTCGAGCAATGCGGGGCGAGCGTTCAGGTGGGTTTTTGAGCAGGGGAAACGAGTGTTTTTTCTACCGGACGAACATCTGGGACGAAATACCGCTTACGACACAGGCATTCCTGATAATGAAGTGGCCGTATATGACCCGAAAGCAGAAAAGTTGTATGAAATGAATGATCCGGAAGCCATCAAGGTTGTGGTATGGAAAGGTTTCTGCCTTGTACATACCGCATTCAAAATGGAACATGTGAAGAATGTAAGATCTGCAATTCCTGATGCAAAGATTATTGTTCACCCGGAGGCGCCGCGAGATGTTGTTAGAGCTTCCGATGCGCATGGCTCGACTTCGCAAATTATAAAGTATGTTGAATCTGCTCCGGATGGCGCGACGATAGTGATTGGAACGGAATCGAATCTTGTTGAACGATTGGCAGATGAACACAAAGGAAGATTAACAATAAAGGCTCTTTCTCCATCAGTCTGCTCCAACATGAGTAAAACAAGCGAAGAGAGTCTTCTTGAACTGCTTACAACATGGCCTGGCGTATGCAGGGTTCGGGTTCAAGAATCTGTCGTGCGCGATGCCGGAAAGGCTCTGCGGAGAATGCTCGAAATATGAATTCGGCAGGTTACATAAATGAATAGATTCAAACTTCACTCCTCCTTTCAGCCAACTGGTGATCAGCCTCAAGCCATAAAGGAATTGTGCCGTGGGTTGAAAAATGGAGAGAAATTTCAGATACTTGAAGGTGTTACGGGATCGGGCAAGACATTTACGGCAGCCAATGTTATAGAGTATATAAACAGGCCAACACTGGTAGTTTCGCATAACAAGACGCTTGCAGCTCAGCTTTATAGTGAGTTGAAAGAGTTCTTCCCCGAAAACGCAGTGGAGTATTTTGTAAGTTATTATGATTACTATCAGCCTGAAGCATATATCCCACAAACCGATACATATATTGAGAAAGACGCATCAATC
>JAQBFJ010000042.1:0-7388 GCA_032123435.1 Verrucomicrobiota bacterium | reverse complement strand
CTGAAAGGATCATATTATTAATATCGGGAGGAGCTGAGTCAATAAGGGTATAATTTATCATTGTATTTGCCGTGCCGATATTTCCTGATATTTCCATATCGTCTCTGGTGTAACGTTTATCATCTCTTCCTTCCTGCCAGTCGCGGATATATGATGCGTCGGACAGTGTTTCGATGCTGGACATGGCTTTAATACCTGCCTGGGCGCGTGCTGTTCGCATACTTTCGGAATATGCTTTACTGAGGTCGGTGATTTGGACGAGTGTTGCGAGCAGGACGAGGATAGCGATCAGTCCGATGATCAGTTCAATCATTGCCTGGCCTGTATTTCTTTTCATTTTGATGGTTAATGTCCTCTTCTTGTTCCGCCTCCGCTTCCGCCGCCTCCACCTGACGGCGGAATGGTACATTTCCAGCTATTGGCGTTAAGCCAGGAGCTTCCGGCGTTTCGGAATGACGGGTTTTCCCAGTAATCGAAGCCGAGTTGTGCGCAATACCAGCAGGTATTATTCATTATTGGCGCATTGGGTCCTTGTTGAGCGTAAATCGGCAAATGCAGTTCGATATGTTCACGCCATTCAAGGTCGAAAGCGCCGGAGGCGGGTGCGGAAGAAGCGTCGAGCGGGATCAAGGCGGCATCGTGGAAGGCGGGTAGCACTATGCTGAAATCGTTTGGTCGGTTTGTTTCCTGCAGGTATCCAAATGGTTTGGCGGCGGCGGTCCACGTTATGGCGTTTACTACGTCTGAGCCTTTAGGGCCTGGAGTTAATCTGGTAATATCAGCCTGGATTCGAATGGCAGTATCTGCGCCGGCGTAGTCATAGCATTGTTTGGGCTGTCCATTTATGGGGAAGGAATCTGACAGGTATGGTTCGGGCGAGTCATCGGATGAATTTATCGCATCCCATGTCGACCATACATCAGGGTTATAACAATACCAGGAGACCATTATATTGGTTTGACTGATCGGCAATATTTCTATGGTTGTACCTGCCTGTTGGGATTTGCTGGAGAAATTGACGAGAGACGTTTCGATTTTTGAGAGGCCCAGCCCGAAAATTTCGCTATTTATGCACTGTTGGTTGGCGATATCAGGTAATGGCGGCCACCATGTGTAATTGTCATAATCTTCAAGCAGGTTTGGAGAATTTATAAAGAACCAGCACCATATCCGGCCCCTGATGGCTTCATAGAAGTCTGGCATTAAAAGAGGATGCCAGCTTTCCGGATAGTCGTTGTAGAATCTGGCGTTATCCGGGCCTGCGGCGATTCCGTCGGAAGCGATTATATCGAGCATATTGGCATAATCATTCCAACAGCCTTCGTATGGTTCCGGAAACAGCGGTTGGCCGTCCGGCGAAGTCTGGAAGGGGTAGATATTTCTGACTATTTCGGCGTGCTGATGTATGCGTTCTGTATACGCGGGGTTACTGTATATATGATTATGTTTCGCGGCCTGTTGAGCGCCCAGGAAGCCTGTCATTGGGCCGGTAAAGCAGAGGCGGGCCTGTACTTCAGTTATAGATTCTATTGTATTGGTATAACCAAAGCTAAGCGCCATAGCTTTCATTACATTAAGGTTGCCTATGAGATTGAGAGATATTCCCTGCCAGCGTGCGCCCATTAATGCGGAAGAATCTCCCGCATGGCGTGTCAGTGATTTTACGTGCAATATTTTATTCAGATCCAGGTTTGATATAACGACAAAAAACAGAGCGACCAGGACTATAAGAAGAAAGATAATAACCTGACCGGTTTTGCCGTGCTTCGGTTTTTGTTTTTTTATCAAACTCAGTTCTCCAGATAGAGGCGGCAGTGGTTTTCCAATTCGCTTTTTCCTGAAAGGTTCACGGTGTTGTTCATGTAAAAGCTTTTATGAACATTACCGAATAGCCAGTTGGTGTAAGACTGTCTTGATGTTAATTGGATGGTTTCGGTTTGCGGAACGAGTCCGTCGGTTTCGGGATCTATTGATATGGTATCCCAATCGGAGTAGTCCAATATGTTTCTGGCCAGTGCGTCATATGGGGAACCCAGGTATTCCGGGATACGTGAACGTTCTATTGCGTATTGTTCGGAACGTGGTGTTATTGCCAGAAGGCTGGACCATAGTGAGCCAGGTCGGCGCGGCCGGCCGGACATAAAGAGGTCCATTTGGCTTCGGATGAATGGGTTAGCTTTATCGAATTGGGGTGTTATCATTTTGCCGGCATTGGGGATTGCGGCGGTTCTTACTACTTTTTTTACCATCCAGTCATTGAATCCGACAGTTCTGGCTCTGGCGCCGCAGGTTGCGGCGTAGTTAAGGATTTGATGTGCGGTAATTAATCTGGATATTTCCACCATACCCATGAAGATCAAACAGATCAAGCCTACGGCCAGGCAGGATTCGATTAAAGACTGGCCGCTTCGCGCGTTACGTCTGCGATCAGGGTTAGGTTTATACATGTTTTCTATTGGTTGGCGCCATCCTCATTCATATTCTTGAGCCAATCTTCGGAGCTGGTGTCGAGTGCTTCATCTTTTGCGCTTGAATCGCCACCCAGTTCTTCGACGGCTCCGCCAAACTTAGCGCGTATTGTGTCGCCGAAGACACCGATTATTGCTATTGCGGCGATGGCGATAATAACGACGATAAGAATGTATTCAACCATGGTTTGTCCGTTTTTGCGTTCTCTCAATTTTCTCATACTATTCTCCTTTTTCTTATTTCTTTTCCTTATGAGAGGGTTATTTCAGGGATATTCGGATGCTACAAAATCCAGGATTCGGCCGCTATTTTCCCTGAAAATATATAAGAACAGGGCCATTACGGCCATCATGGACATAAGAATGCCTGCTACAATGATATATTCTATCATTGCCTGACCATTTTTACAGGTGATGTCAAAGTATTCTTGCTTGTTCATGTGATATTTTGTCAGAATAAACTAAATCCAGTTGATTTCTGAGATGTTATCATATCAGCGGATGATTGCAAGTCTCAGAATAGGCTGTTGTTAAAAGATATAACGTAACAGGACAAAGAGTTATTGTATTTGAGTATTCGACATGAGGCATATGCGCATCGTTTTTCATGTATTTATCGGATTGTTGTTATTTACTGCAACTGTTTTTGCGTCAATTAACATATGCCCGAAATGTGGATGGGAAAATGACGACGTTCGGCAAATCTGCATTCACTGTGAAGGTCAATTGATTCCATCTGAATCGGCCTCGGACGACAGGACTGACGATAATGCGGCTGTATCGAGTGGTCAGGAGTACATAGATGCGGACATTGCAGGGAAGGACATATCAGCTGGTGAAGAACATTTAAGAAAAGGCGACATTGTGCTTGCTCGTCTTTTTTTCAGGAATGCGACGGCGTTGAATATGCTTACGGATCCGCATGAAAGTGAAGACAGGTCTGACAGGATTGCGCGGCTTCTCGCGCAATGTACTCAAACGGCTGGAACTGTTTCCAGAAAGTGTTCTTTATGTAACGGCACGGGAATGGGTACCATTAAAACCGAGATGCTGGATAACAAGATAAGATACAGATCTGCTCACGGCAAATCGTGTTCTAGATGCGGCGGCAAAGGTTTCGAAATGATACAGGCCACGATCAATGAGATGAAGTACCTTAGGGGTCAGGCGCTGAAACGGTATGAAGCGCTTAGGCAGGCGATGCGATTTGTGCGGGTTGGGGAAGCGTGGGTTCCGCAGGGGTTATATGGGGATCTTGGGGTGAAGCAGATTGCTCTCTTAAAGCGTTCGGTCGCGCGGCCTTGTCCGGAATGCATGGGCATGTGCCGGGTTAATTGTGATAAATGCAAAGGTGCTGGTGCAACACCTTGTTCCAACAGGAAATGCAATGCAGGCATGGTGGAAGAAGAAGTCAGGAACAGGCTTAAAAACACGTCTGTAATGACTCGCAAGGTAAAATGTCCGGTTTGTAATGGTGCGGGTGAAATCAGATGTGTTGAGTGTAACGGGGCGGGTAGTCTGGCGTGCCGGAAATGTGGCGGCACGGGTGATCGTTCGATCTGCGGGAAGTGTGGAGGGCATGGTGTTGCAGCGTGTGCACGTTGTGGCGGCTCAGGGGTTTATAAAAGAGGCGCTTGTTCTAAATGCGGTGGTGAAGGTGAAAGTTTGTGTTCCTCATGCATGGGTGACGGCAGGAAGTAAGTAATGAAATTAACAGGCTTTGACATGATCGAGAAGATTGGTGTTGGCGGCATGGGCAGTACCGTCTGGAAGGCTCGGCAGTTATCGCTTGACCGGATTGTGGCCATAAAGATTCTGTCAACCAGCTCGGCCGACAAGACAGACATCGATATGTTTCGAAGCGAAGCCCAGTCGGCGGCCAAGCTGAAGCATCCCGGCATAGTGCAGGTATACGATGCGAACACGGAGAATGGAATATATTATTTCGTTATGGAGTTCATTGCCGGTTATACGGTTGAGAGTTGGCTGAAAAGGAAAGGTGTGTTGTCTGAAAGCGACGCATTACTTGTCGCGGAGGCGGTTGCGTGTGCGCTGGAATACGCATGGGATAAGGCAGGCATCATTCATTGTGATATCAAGCCTGGCAATATCATGGTGGATGATGACGGCACTGTCAAGGTGGTGGATCTTGGGTTGGCTCGCACAATTAATGCGATAAGCGGTCAAGGCGATTCTGATGATGTCATGGGGACACCTTCTTATATTGCTCCAGAACAGGCTTTAGGTGCATCGGATCTGGATTTCCGCGCTGATATTTATGCACTTGGTGCAATGCTTTATCATTTAGTTACCGGCAGGCTTTTATTTGGAGGGATTCCGGAAGAAGAAGTCATGGAGCTTCAGGTGAAGGGGAATGTGCCTGATATTATTGATGTTGGCGGCAAGGTTTCCGATGGAATACCCTGGGTAATAGAAAAGATGTTAGCCAAGAAGAAGGAGAATCGTTATTCGAGTTGGCGGGCGGTATTTAATGATCTTCAGAGGGTAAAGGGTGGGTTGGGACTCAAGGGTAAGATGCTTGCTGAAGGTGAAAGTACGATGAAAAGGAGTTCAAATCGAAGGAGTCCTAAGGTTGGAAGAATAATAAGGGCAGGCGGAGCCAGTTCGCGCGTTACTGCAGAGCAAAAGTCTGCATCTTCGGTTTGGGCAAAGATATTAATTGCCGCGATTGCAATTGGCTTGGTTGCGACAATTATCGGTGTCTTATGGTGGAGAGACAGGAGTTCGATTCCGGTCAAGGACACGGTATCAACTGTTGTAAGCGACAGATCCGTGGTCAGTAAAGAGCAAGATAAATCAGTAGCGGTGACCAGAGATTTACGTGCTGAGAAAGTGCTGGATGCGTTTAATGTTGTTACGGAATGGATTGTGAACAATCCGGGCAGGTACGAAGAAAGCTTATCCAGACTGCGCACAGTATCGGATTTAGCGGAGGGCACGATTTATTCAGAGAAAGTTGAATCGGAAATCAGACGCCTTATTCAGGATCGGCAGAAAGAGATCAGCGAAATTATGATGGCTTTGGAAAACAAAGTCCGGGTATTGAGTGACAATAATAAATTTATAGAAGCAGCGCAGGTATACGAGGCATATGTTGGAAAGTTTACGGATGAGACCATGGCGATGCGCATGAGTGAGGCGCAGGCTTTGCGTGAGCGACAATCCGAGATTGAGGAGGCAGCCCGAAAAAAGGAATTAATGATAGAGACGAAAACGAGGTCGGTTCTTGACGGTGTGATCACAGAGTTGGTGGCTGTTGGCGTTGAAGGCGCAATAAGTTTTTTAAACAGGACAATGATGGACCCGATTCTTGAATCCAAATCTGGCGATTTAAGATTGGTAAAGGAACTGCTTGATCGCGCGGCGAAAATAGATGAAAGAATTCTAGATTCATTTCGACGGCAAATGGGGCAAGAGATCACTGTGTTTCTGACTGACGATAAGAAAAATGTGGTGATAAAAAAGATAACCAATAACAAGGTTTACGGAACGGAAATGAAGAGATTCGGAATGGCTGGACTGGGAAGTACGAGTATTCCTGTCGTGTTTAGCGTGAGTGATTTGGCGCCGCGTGAAAGGCTTCAGCGCATGGGTTCTGATGAATTAACGGAAGTGGCCTTGATGAAGGGGGTCATGGCTTTGAATTCCAAGGCTTACGAATACGCGAAGAAATATTTCAAAATGACCGGAACGGTGTTGGCGGAACGTCTGATTGCCCATGCCGGAGGGGAAGAACAGCAGATATTGGACAGTGAAGCTGAGCGGGCGCTGGTTATTATTCTTGCATCAGCTGGAGTTTCTGTCGGCGCTTATGATGTTGAAGCATGGTTGGACGCGATTGCGGAAAAGGAATTTACCGCCGGTGAAGTAAAAAAAGTTTCGTTGCAGACATCAATTTATCGCGAGAAGTATGGAAAAACGGAATTCATAGCAAAAGCTGATGACGTTTTATCTGCGCTGGAGGAATTAAGCGTCATTGAACGGGATAGAGAAGAAACGGCCGACAAACAATCGGATGTGGTTTTGAGTGCCGAGATAGCCAGGATACTCAATGATCCGGATGCTGTTATGGATATGCTTATGGAAAAGAATTTTCGACTTGATGCCAGGAATGTTTTTATGGACAAAGGGCGGGACGGTAAAGTGCGCGGCATAACGATCCGGTCTTATGACTTGGCTGATATTTCTGCCGTTGCTGCTCTGACCACATTAAAATCGTTTGTATATGTTTGTGACGAAGGCAGGCAGGGCATGCTGAAAGACATATCGCCGTTACGCGGGCTGTCATTGGAGGAAGTAACCCTTCGTAATTGCCGGGTTTATGATATTATGCCGCTCAAAGGCATGCCTTTGAAAAAAGTTGATCTGGCGTACAGCGGCGTGAAACTCTTGATGCCGTTGAAGGATATGAAACTGGAATATCTTGATCTTGAAGGGACAAAGGTGTTCAGTTTTACGCCGTTGGCGGGCATGCCGATCCGGCATATGGTTCTCAATGATACGCAGGTTAAAGACATCTCTTTTATCAAGGGCATGCCATTGAGGTATCTCAGCGTCAAGAATATCAGGGCGTATGATTTCACATGTTTACAGGGCTTACAGTTGAAATATTTAGATTTACAGGGGACGCAGATCAAAAGTGCGGATGTTTTACAGGGCATGCCTCTTCGAATCTTGAACTGTAAAGGGACCAGGATAAAAGATTTTTCGCCGTTGAATGGAACGTCTATAGAAGAACTTTGGCTTGATAATCCTGCTACTTTTTCACGATTCCTCAAATCTCTGCCACGCCTGAGACTGGTTAACGGCATTTCGATATAATTCATCGGCCCGCCTTTGCCTGCATCACAAATTACAGATCACAGATTGCAGATTTCCCATATCCGTAATCATTGGTCA
>JAQBFJ010000041.1:0-5463 GCA_032123435.1 Verrucomicrobiota bacterium | reverse complement strand
GTCGATATGTTCGCTTTCTCGAAGCGATACGATATCAGAATCAACACCAGCCGTCGCAACGACTACCGGGGCCAGGCCACCAACTCTTTTGTACTTCTGTATTAAGCATCCATTTCCACTCATTGTAATACTCCTTTTTCTTTATCTGTTAACGTGTTGCCAATGTAACGAACGGACTGGTCGTGGCCGATGAACCACCCTTATACGGGGTCAACGCCTTCTCCCAAGTCGGTGCGCCATTCTTCCGCATCACGAAACGGAACACCGTCTCGTCATACAGGAACTGAACGTGGATTGAACTGTCAGCGGCCAAACCGCCCTTTTCAACCATTCTGTACTGGCTCAAGTCAGCAAATATAATATCGCCAACTGTTCCAAGTGCCGCGGCCTGTTCGATTTCCATAATCGGACGACCTAACAGCATCCCGTAAGGCGAGGCTGATAGTCCACCAGGCGGAAGGAATACAGGCATCCCACCTGTTCCGACCGTATGCTGAAGCGCAAACAACTGAGGCCATATCGACGTATTGATATACCATACAGCCTTTGGCTTTGATGGGCCATACATACGCGAGTACATCTTCTCAATGTTTGCCGCAACGATTGTCGCCGCTGTTTGTGCGGTTTCTGCCGCAACTGAAACGGTGCAACCTGCATTCAGAATGCCTAAACATTCGCCTGCGCCTGTGCCGTTTATAATTTCATCGTCAGTTTTGAATCCGAACTCATCGCCGAACCAGCCGCTTACCATTGCCGCCAATGCTGTCGTGTCCTGCAACAGTTCGTCAGTTGTTGGAAACAGACCGATCATCTTCTCAAGTCTTATTTCGCGCTGTTTGATTTTGGCAGTACTGGCTGTTTTCAACGCCGCTTCATGGGCACGATACACCCTGATTCCGCCACGTCTTGATCCATCGACTCGGCTTGTTTCGTCCAGTGCATTCCAGCGCAAGCTGTTTGAATTGCCGCTTATAGGAATTGTTTCGCACTTGGCTTGAAGCTTGCCTGTTTCATGCTGTAACTGCCAGAGGTCGGCTTTGAAGTCGTCCTGAACCAAGAAACCACCATCGCTGTCAACCGCTTCGTTCATACCAGAAGCCGCTTTCACTGCGAGCAGTCGTTCATCAACAGGTGCGCGTTCGCCTGAACTTGCCTTGACAACTGCAAGCTGTTCAGCGAAACTCTTGAACGGTCTGCCTTCTTTGTTCGCCGTTTCCTGAGAGTTGACTATGATGTTGATTCCCTTTTCGTTGTACGGAATGGCCTTGATTGCGCCTTCAACCGCTTCCTTGATAGATGCCTGAAGTGCTTCGTGGGCTTCCTTGTTCTTTTTTGCAAGTTCAAGCTCGGCGGCTTCGTCATATTCCGAGCCTGCCTTCGCCTCTAATATTTCGCCCAATGTGGTCGCATCGACCTCAAGGATCGTTCCGGCCTTATGACCGTTCCAATCTTTCTGCAATTTTACTTTCTTCATTACATGTTCTCCTTGTTTATTGTTTTTCAGCTTTTCCGCTTCGGCTTTCCCCGGTTGCACTGCTTTCGCTTCATGTCCGGTTAATGGCCGATTCACCGATCTGCCGAGTTTATATTCCTGTTTATACGCCGCCTCTCGCGAGACGCATTACTTCCTTAACTATTTCCGCTGTATCAATTTGAGTTAAATCAGAAGGAGTCGACAAAACCCGTACATGACGCTCAGGCGTTATTATTGGAATTATTATTCTTTCCCGACTGCTGTAAAGAGTTGGGAACAGTTGTTTCAATTCGCCCTGAACGTAGCCCCGGAATTCCGGCGGCTCCTTCTGAAATTCTTTGTAGTGTTTCGCAAGGTGAGCATAAGCCCCGGCCTTATCACCATTGGGAATGTTTACACCACCTCTTGCACCGAGCAGGACACCCATAGATGCGACAACGCCTTTCCAGACGGCCTTGCTGTCAGACGGTCTGTGATGCGGTAACTTGTAACTGCTCTTTAATTCTGGGTCTGAATCATCAAACCAAGTGCATATCTTTACCAGTTCCTTTACGTCCGATTCGGCTATCTCTCGCGGGCCTTCCCATGATGTGCTTTCCTCTGCGGTCCCGTAATCGTGGTATGGGATCACTCCCTTGTGTTCTGGGTCTTTTTTTGCTTCCGGCTCAACAGGAGCAACTTCGCTGAACCCTAAATGCTTCAACATCGCATCATCCGCGCCATACTGCTTTGCAACATGCACTATGCTGGTGTCGTTATTGCAGGCAAGCCCGACATCGCTATGCTCAAGCAATACCCACTTCGTTATGATCCGTGACGTTTTCTGTTTGATGTCATCTGTGAATTCTCCCCATTTCGTAGCCAGCTTCCCTGTTACGCGATCCCAATCATTTGCCGTTGGTTCAGTCCAGGACAACGGAACGAACCCGATACTCGATGCCTTCTGATGCCCCTGCTTGACCAGCCGCCACATAACCTCTGCCATTGTGCCTTCGCCGGTATCGCCATATTCGCTCAATGCCTTGATGCCCCAGTCATCTTTCTTGATGTACTTATCCGATCCCAGAGGTGGCAGTGAGTAGTTATGACCCCAAAAGAAAGCCATTGTCTTTTCAAATTCGGTGAAGATACCGCCGGCCGGAACGACTATCTCGCCATCCTTGTCGATGGTTCTTGTTGATACATACTTCAGGGCTTGCCGATCTCCTATGTCCTCGCCCTCTGTGAGAGCCTTTTCAAGATGGGCGTTACGTTGCATCTTGAGATCGTCGACATCTTTCCCTTCGTCTTTTGCCAGTCGGTTTACGCTGTCTCTTACGACTTCGGGCAGGTGTGGCATTAAGGCGGCCAGATCAAGTAATTTCTTCATATCACGTTCCTTATATTTGTTCGATTTCAGCCGTTAGAGTACAGCGGCAATTGGGATGCAAAGGAGGAGATTGTATTTCGCTGTATCCGAATCTCATCCCGATAATTCTTTCCTGAAACTCCACTGTCATTGCATCATCTTTATTCTGGAAATTCTCGTCTATCCCAACAACCTTTCCGTTCATAGCCAAACAGAATGGGCAAGCATCACCGCTTGCCAGCCAGACCTTCTTGTGGATTACTCCCGTTTGTTTCCACGCCTCAATCTGACCTAATGACTGCGACCTGATAAATTCAGACCTTGCTATTGTTTCAGCCTGACCGCGTGAAATCTTATCTTCAAATACTGACCGTAACCGGCGCGAGATAACCGAGGCACCCTGGCCGTCTGTTACCAGATTGATTAGTTCAGTTCTGAGTTGCGTAAATGTTTCGTCATTGACGTTCCGGGCAAACCGTAAAGAGCTGTTCCTGATGCTCTCTGCTATGCGTGGGTCCTCGATCCACTCGGGCAGGTTGATGTTGACCATGTTAAGCGCGGCATTGCCGCCACGCAGGACTGGGTCGAATAGGCTTGGCTCGACAAGTTGCGAAAGCTCGGTGTTCCATTTGTCGACGTTCATTATGTTCTTGCCGCCGATTGCATTGGCTACATTTGAGATGCGTGTGATTTCATCCGCCTGCCTGCCGAACACGTCCAAGACAGTAAGAGAGATCACGCGCTCTGTTGCGTTAAGCGGTGAGTTCTTTCCGCCAGTTCTGTTTATTGCCTTTGTCATTGTGTCAATACCTCAACATCTTTCAGGTCAGGATGAATCTTTGCACCGTCAATCGTTTTCTCGTCGTCCTCGTCCTCTTCGTCCTCGTCAGGTTTGGGTTCAGGATCATCGTCGGGTTCGGGTTCAATGACTTGTTGCGGCTCTGGTTCTTCTTCGTCGCTTAACTGTGTCACACCCATCGGGATGAACGGGGTATCGCCCCATTCAACAGGATCAAGGCCGCGATCCATTCTCACTTCGTTGATTGTCAACACAAAAGCGGTGAGCAGTGATGTGGTTTCTTGCAACTGGAACAGATTGTCTGACGGTACTGGATTGTCGAAGGCGAAGAATAGCCTGCCTGCCGCTTCCGGGTACATCGGGATCAACTGCTCGTTTAACGTCTGCTCCATCCTTCTGCAACGCGGCAAGGTGTTATTCTTTGCCAGGAATATGTCCGATCCTTCCATGCCTGCGCGTGGTGCCTTACTTATCTGCTCGGTGTCAATCATGCCAACAGGCACAGGGAATACAGAGCATATCTCCTTCATCGTCCATGTCCGGCCAGTAATGTACTGCATCTCTCTTGGTGACCAGCCGATGTTCTTTATATCCCAATCCTCGTCAAGAATCTTTGCCTTGCCTGAGTTCTTTGCGCCTTGAAACTTATTGTTGAAATCTGCTTCTGCATCATTACGCGCCTCGTCGGTAAGTCTGCCCTTGTTGAATTTGATAACGAAGTCTGGTCTGCCCATATTCGCCAGCGTTGCCATCTCGTACTGATCCATCTTCGTCTGCCGTTCAACTGCATACGCGCCAGCCTGAACTACGCCCATGCCATAAAATGCGTCATGTGGATTAGGCCGCTTGAAGTGAACACCTTCTTCGCGTGGAATAAGTATCTCCGTATCTCGCGACGTGCCGTAAATGAATCCGTCAATCAATCGCTTCTTGCCCGGAATGATACGAGTCCATTGCGGACGTAATACATAAATCTGTTCTGGTACACCGAGTTTATTCTTCGGCACGAACCAGTACGCGTTGCCGGTTAGTTCCTCGCAGATGTCTGTCAGTTCGATATTCGAGAAGCGGTTCGCGTTTTCGTTAACTGAATCGAGCAGGTATAGAATCGGATGATCGACAACTTCAACAACTTCCTCGGCGAGTTTTATGCTCATCCCGGCATTGGTTCTGGACTTCAGCCAGTTCTTTCTTTCTTTCGATACCTCGACGTGCTTGACCTTGATACCCTTCTGGCCGGGTCCGCGTGTGGCGTACAGGCGAAGCGGAGTTGATGCAACTGCATTAGCTGAAATCTGGGAGCAGGCAAAGACCCAACCCCAATATTTCTTTACGAGTGCGGCTTGACTGATCTCAGGCGATAACCCTTGCTTGGCTACAATCTGCATAGATGATTCCCGCATAAGAGCGCGGAAGATGTCTGTATTCGCAAGCTTGCGAACTAATTGATGTTTCAGAGCAGACCAGTACCTCATTTTTATAGTGTATCACGAGGTAAGCGGAAAACACAAGCATTTTTTAGAAAGTGCGAAAAAGTGTCGCAGATTTTAGAATGTGCGAAGGGTCAGGAAATCTAAATGAGAAGCCATGCAGTCACGTTTAAGATGGTCTCCCATCCCCTTTGGTCTATCGTCACCATAACAATAGCCCCCGCTCGGGTGTTGATGTCCCCTCTGCATTGGGGTTGTTGGTTAATCATATTTCCGAGACTTCTCATTGAAAAATACTGTACGACATTTTCACTAATGCGTCAACACAAAGTTTACCAAAGCGCAACACCAAGCGCAACACCAAGCACAAGGCCAAGAGCAAAAGAGTACACACGAAGCCGCCTGATAACGG
>JAQBFJ010000040.1:0-15599 GCA_032123435.1 Verrucomicrobiota bacterium | reverse complement strand
GGATAAGTATGTTAGGTAAAAATACGAGCACTCCGCCCACCCCGCCTATTACCCCATCAACAATAAGCGACCTGATTTCTTCAAACCATCCAACAGGCCACATTTTCGTTATCCCGCCGGCAACCCAACCGAACAGCCCTTCAAGCCAGCCCATCGGCACTTCCCCCACCTTGAATGTAAACAGGAAAATAATATACATCATAAGCATAAATATCGGCATGCCAAGAACAGGATGCGTAATAAACACATCCGCCATATCCGAAGCCGTTCGCCGAAACTCGACTGTCTTGATAACCGCCTCCTGGATCGCGCCGGCAATATATCCATACCTGTAATCCGCGATGAGCACCGTAAACGAATCACCAAAAAGTTCTGTCAACTGTTTGATATTGATATCAATAACTTCACGTAATTCGGCAGAACTTATCCTTTCTGTCAGGTCAGGATCCTGCTCAAGCAGTTTGATGGCCATCCAGCGCAAACCGGCAGGCCGGCTGAACAACAGTCCGTAACTGTTTCTCAACCCTTCATCTTTCTCCACCAACCCTGCCACACTTTTTATCGCATCCTCAAGATCATGCCTGTAACGCATGACATGCTTCTGCTGAATCAGCTTTCCTGTCGCCACCGCCACTACGGCATCCAGTAGATCAGCCGTCCCCCTGTTCTTATGACCAACCATAGGTACGATCGGCGCTCCGAAACTAACGGACAGTGTATCAAGCTTGAAACTTATCCCATCGGCATGCGCAACATCGGTCATGTTAAAGGCCAAAACCAGCGGCACATCCAGTTCCATCAACTGGGTCGTCAGATAAAGGTTTCTTTCTAAATTCGACGAATCAACAACATCAATCACAACATCCGGCTGTTCATTGATTATAAAATCGCGTGCGACTTTCTCGTCCAGCGACCACGCTGTGAGATTATAGGTTCCCGGCAAATCAACTATCTCCAACTCGTATTCACCGTGAACGCACGTTCCTGTCTTTTTCTCCACCGTAACACCGGGATAATTTCCTACACGCTGCCGCGCGCCCGTAAGATTGTTGAAAATAGTCGTCTTACCCGAATTCGGATTTCCCGCGATAGCTATTCTTATCTTCTTTTTCACCATCATCCCGCCCTGACATCAGCCCGTTAATATTACCTGCCTACCCGCACTACTTCTCCGCTTCCGCATCAAGCGGGACAACCATGACCCGACCCAGCATGCCGCGCCCCAACGCAAGCCGACTGTTGTTAATAGTTATTATCATCGGACCACGATCCGCATTCCTCGCCACGCTTATCTCGACACCAGGCATAAGCCCCATGCCTATCAGATGCGACTGCATCTCGCGTCCACCCTCGATCCTTATAATTCGCGCCTTCCCATTGGAAGCGATTCGAGCCAAAGAAATCGCCGATTCCCCTTTTGAAGAAGTCATATCTTCTTCCTTTTTCTGCTGGTAATAGCTGCCAGCTTGTCCACTATTTTTTTGGAAAGACAATGCTCCACGGCACAAGCCGCAGATTCGGCCTCCTTTTCACCCACTTCCAGTATCGTAACAAAAAAATCACGTAAGGCGCTGTGTCGACGCACAATATCCCTGGCTGTTTTATGCCCCGATTCAGTAAGAGTAATAATTCCGTATGGCTCATGATTCACCAGTCCACAACCCGTCAATATACGGAGCGCGCCCGTTACCGACGGCCTGCTGACATTCAGCCTCTGAGCAATATCTCGCGCCTGAACGGCCTCTTTTTCATCTAATATATGAAATATTGCCTCCATATAATCTTCCTGACTCGCGCTTAGCTCTTTGCCTGCTCGCATATTTTTTTCTCCACGTTAATTATCACATTATTAGTCTCGCCAAACATAATAAGGCTTACCTAACTTTTGTCCAGTACTTATTTTCTAATAGTTTTGTCCCTTTGACCCGAAGACCACGGATTTCGCCAATTACACCCGCCTTCTCCGCCAGAGGCGGCTCTGGCGTAGCATATGGTTAATACAAATACACACCACGGATTACACCAATTTCACGGATAGGTAGTTTCCACCACGACAGGGCTGGTTCCGGCAAGCCAGGGCTAACCCGTTTATTTCACGAGTTCAGGCCAATCAAGGCCAAGGCATTGAGGACAAAGCTGTATGAATATACCGCGAATCTTCAATAACGCCGGCCTTGGCAGGCATGGGCTCGCCTCTGGTGAAGAATTGCATGCATCTTTTCTTTTCTGGAACCATATTACAAACTGTATTTGTTAAATAATCTTCAACTACTACACAACGCCATTGTTCTACAATTTCTTATCCCACACGCATGCGATTCTTCATGAAATATGCGGGCTATTCCGCTTGACGAAATTAGACACCAGCCCTACTGTATACGTTCTATGACACCTGATAAATCGAAAATAATGGATGCCGAAACAGCACTCTCGGAACGCCAACGCCTGAAAAAGGCAGGGAAAACAGTTGTTTTTACCAACGGCTGTTTCGACCTTATGCATCCCGGCCATGTGGATTATCTCACATTCGCCAAAAAACAGGGCGATATCTTGATGGTCGGGCTTAATTCCGACAGATCAGTACGGAAAAACAAGGGCGATACGCGCCCCATTCTTCCGGAAAACGATCGCGCTAAAGTTCTGGCGGCGCTTGAAATGGTTGATTACGTTGTGATCTTCGACGAAGAAGAACCAGCCGCCCTGATAGAAAAAATAATCCCCGACATCCTTGTCAAGGGAGAAGACTGGGCACATTACGTCAGTGGCAGGGAAATAGTTGAAAAGAATGGCGGAAAAGTAGTACTGGCCCCGCTCGTTGAAGGAAAATCAACAAGCAATATCATAGAGAAAATAAAGAACCTGAAATAGCATACCCGCCGCGAGCAGGATAAAAGAAACCTCATACATGGAAAAAAAGTTCATAGTTACCGGGGGCGCCGGCTTCATAGGCAGTAATATCGTTTCTGCTCTTAATGCAAAGAAACACGAAGATATACTTATCGTCGACGTGCCGAACAGCGAACAACACAGGAAAAACCTTGTTGGCCTGAAATACCGCGATTTTCAGGACGTCACTGATTTCAGAAACATGTTCCGTTCGAACAAGCTTGAACCAGTCGACACCGTATTCCATATGGGCGCCTGCAGTTCCACCACCGAAACTGACGAAAAATACCTGACAGATAATAATTTCCACTACACCCGCGAACTGTGCGAATGGTGCCTTCGCAATAATGTCCGCTTTATCTACGCCTCAAGCGCCGCCACATACGGTGACGGATCACTCGGCTATTCGGACAAGGACAGCGTTACCCCGAAATTGCGCCCTTTGAACCTGTACGGAAAATCCAAACACATGTTCGATATGTGGGCACTTACACAGAGATTATTTCACCAAATAGTCGGCATCAAATATTTCAACGTCTACGGCCCGCGCGAGGATCATAAGGGAGATATGCGGTCCGTCGTAAACAAAGCCTATAAACAAATCATTGAAACCGGAACAGTATCCTTGTTCAAATCACACAGACCCGATTATGAGGATGGTAAACAGACGCGTGATTTTGTATACGTTAAAGACGCGGTGGACGTGACACTGTTCTTTCACGATCACCCGGAAATTTCGGGACTGTTCAATTGCGGCACGGGGCAGGCGCGAACATGGCTGGATCTTGCTCACGCGATTTTCGCGGCAATGCAGAAGGAACCATCCATTAAATTGATTGATATGCCGGAACATCTCAGAGAAAAATATCAGTACCACACACAGGCTGATATCTCAAAACTGCGCCAGACGGGATATGATCAGGCATTCACATCCATCGAAGACGGTGTTCAGGATTACGTCCGGACTTATCTTGCCACGCGGGCTACCATGAATACCTGATCGTAGACATGAAACGGCGGCCGCCGCGCGGCTGACCCGGTAAATATTCAAAATCATCATCCCATACATTCTCACACGCCAATATCAGTTCAGCACCGGGTAAACAACCCATCGCCACCCTTACCCTCACACTGCCGTCTGATAACGTGCGGCCACTCGTTCTTTTCATGTTCGGTTCATATTTCCGTACCGCCTGAATAAATGATAATTCACACCAGCGCGCGATTTCCCACGTGCCCCCAGCCACAAAACCGTGCCGCGCATAATCCAATGCATACCGACTGGCATAAATGTCAACATTATCACTTTTATCAAGGAAAATATACAAGCCGGACAACCACACTTTGTCGAGAACCCGCCATTTTCCGGATAACTCAGCGCCATTAACATCTATTGCGCCGATATCGGCCGCCAGCCATTTTGAATTGGCATCATCCCATATCCAATCAACAGCATTACGTTCATCCCTGCAAAAACCTGATATCTGCCATGAAAAATCATCACGGGCCTCATCCACATAACCGGCTTCAACGCTTGTCGCGGATGAACGGTCAAGCGTTTCATCACCCTGACTGCTCAGAGAATGATAATATAGTTCCGTATATGAAGGCTGACGAATTGTCTTCGTACCATTAATAAATACCTTCCGCCCTTCAGCTACATCTACCGATAAACCCAGCAGGGGAACTGCTTCAGGCGATTCGTCGGAGAAAAAATAATTCCGCCCTCCGCATGTTACACGGAATCCGCCAGATTCACGCTCCACCACAAGCATCAGACCACCGCGCGACCTGTCATGATCACCAAGATTAGTGCTGTCTAAATTCTCATCCTCAAATGTGCCCCGCCAGATCAGCGACATCACGTCGCTCATCTTGCTCATCCCGTTAACCGTTGCTGTTCTTACGTCCAGCTCGTGACTGTTCTGATAAAAAGCCGGATCTCTGCGATCGAAAATATAGTTATCCTTCACATTGCGCACGGCGGCGCTGAACCCAGCCGTTGAATCGCCATATCCAAAACTACTGCCGGCAAATAGAAAAGTATCATCAACACTCTCCTCGGAAGGTCGAGATGACGGCGCACCATAATAACTGCGCGCGCCAAATTCCCGGTTCTGTCGTGCTGCAATAATATCAGTCTGACTCCGCGCTCCTGATACCTGAAAATGCGCACCGCCATTCCAGCGATCGAGATAATTATCGGAATAATCTATACCGTCTGAGACCTCTTTGTAGCCAAACAGCGTTACGGCCGACCTGCCGTTCAACTTGTCTGATAATACCTCCTGCACAACAGCGCCCTGCCACCTGTTCCCGTCTTCACCTGCCCCGGCCTCAATAAGACCGCCCTGCCTCACTGGACAGATTTTCAGGTCAACCGTTCCAACCAGGTGTCCTGCTGTATCTCTTGCCATCGACATTCCGGAAAGCAGTACAGGCGCACCGAACAGAACCGGCGGCAACGGAAGATCCCCATTGAAATGTTCTGTCTGCGGGTTCTGCAATGCCAGACCATTGATCGCAAGACCAGCCCCATTAAAACTACTGCCGCGTATCTGAATATCACTTTGCGAGCCCGGCACGCCCTGTGAAACCACCATTACTTCCGGCAAATTTCGAAGTGAAGAACCTGAAACAGGCGCGGTAATACTCCCGCTCTCATGCATTATTCTCGATGCCGTTACATCAATTTCATCAACAACAGCATTATCACTTGCAAGCACAAACACAGTCTGCAATGTTATCAGAAGAAATATTACTGAGTATCGCGCCATGCCTGCCTTCATGAGAGTGCAGATTATCATTAAATAATTGACATGCAATAATAATATATTGTGAAAACGTTAACGCGCATATGTCGTTAAGTCATTTTTATAACGCGATAAAAAAGGATTTAAAATGCCTGGTCTCACGGGAATAGTATCCAGCCAGAATGTAAATCACGGAACCGTTATGACAGAACTAAACGCCATGATACGGTCCGTATGTCATTTCGACGACTATACAGTTCGCTCCTGTCAATTCAATAACGGCAGAATCGCACTGGGCAATACAGCATTGAATCTCACCGATATACCGGTCCAGGAATACCATGATATTGAGACTGGAATACACGTTATAATAGACGGCAGTATAATCAACAATACCGAACTCCATGACGAAGATGCCACCGCCAACAGCGCCGAAATCGTCTGCCGCTTATACAGTAAATCGCGCAACAACGATTTCCTGAACAAACTGAACGGCTGGTTTAATCTGGCAATTTATGATGAACGCGATAAGTCTCTCCTGATCGCCAACGACCGGTATGGTATGAGACCCCTGTACTATCACGCAACTAATGAGCACTTCCTGTTCAGTTGTGAGGTAAAGGGCATTTTGCAGGGCCTGACCACGAAACCTGATGTCAATTATGAAAACATAGCCGACTTCCTGGTTTTCGATGGTGTGCTTAATGACGGAACATTATTCAAAGATATATTCCGCCTGCCTCCGGCATCAGCCTGGCTATATCGCGACAATACCTGGCATAAGAATACGTATTGGCATGTCAGTGAATATGCCGATCTCGAAAAATACGACACAAACGAAGCAATTGACGCCGGCACCGAACTGTTTGCTAAAATAATGCCGCGCTACATGCACGGAAACTATATATTTTCGCTGACCGGCGGAAACGATACCAGAGCTATGTTGTCACTGCTCAATCAATGCGATAAACCACAATTCTGTTTTACATACGGAATAACCGAGAACACTGCCGACGCCATTCTGGCGCGAAAAATCGCGCGAACCCTTGATCTACCGCATGAATTTATATCCGTTGGCCGCGATTTTCTTGAAAACTTCCCCGAATACGCGGAAAAAGCCGTCTGGATATCCGACGGCATGGGCGATATCATGTCAGCTTCCATCCTGCACGTGCATAAACATCATCGCAACACCGTGTGCGCTGGCGGCAAATACGGCACGCAAATGATGCGAGGCGTTCGTCAGAAAGTCTGGCAGATGTCTGATCTGCCGAATCTTGAAGTACTCGCGGATGATCTGCGCGAAAAACTGCGCTCATATCCACAACAGAGCCTCGCTTGTTCCAACAGCAAATACGCCGCTTTCAAAAATTGCGAGGACGGCAATCTGCTCTTTACCATTATTGAAGAATGCAGACATCATTGGGGCGGAAAGCTGGCAATTGAAAACGCCATGATCTCAGTGAGAACACCTTTTACGGACCATGAACTGATAGAGTTCCTTCTTAAAATCAGCGCCGAATTGAGAGCTGGCCACGTTCTTCAACATCACATAATCAGAAAAAACAACACGCTTCTTGCCCAAATACCTACAAACCGCGGAGCGCTTCCATTAAACGACAACCCCATGCACGTTCTGTGGGCCAGATTCTTCAAGATATGGTTCTTTCTTACAACGGCATCTAATTCCAGACGAATCCCACCCGCCCTAATGCTCGATCGATTACCCATATCAAACAATACAACCGCCAAATACCGAAGCTGGTTCAGAAAAGAACTGAAGAATTACGCGAAAGAAATACTGCTCGATTCCCGCACAATATCACGAAGCTGTTTTGATGCCAACCGGCTGAAAATGATGCTCGCACAGCATATCGGCAGAAAAGCCGATTATTCGGCCCAGATCAGCAAAGCCATTACACTCGAACTGTTCTTTCGCCAGTTTACGGATAGCTGATCTGAACATTGCTTCGGCTTCACCAAACGACTTGATCCAGTCAGGACCAAAGCTCCGGTAAGCGGCATGACCCAATCAGCCCGGCAGTAGATGACAATTTCCTTCCAACTGCCGTGGCAATAAGTATGACAACTACGCTCAGCGTTATTTTAATCAAGACTTGCAGGAAACTTTCCTTCCAGTTCCTTGTGTAACGCGTTATAGATGAAAAAAAGGCGCGTCGAAACGCGCCTTCTTTTTTTGTTTGTATGAATTAATGCGATTACTCGCAATGAATCAACTTACCATCGCTTGTCACGTCCGCCGCCGCCGCCGCGATTACCACCGCCGCCGCCGCCACCACCGCGATTGCCGCCGTCTCGTGGCTTGGGCTGGGATTCATTGACGCGCAAATTGCGCCCAAGAAAATCCTGTTCGTTCGTAGCTTTAATTGCAGCAAGTGCCTCTGTCTTGTCCGGCATCTCAACGAAGCCAAAACCTTTAGATTCACCTGAAAACTTATCCACTATGACACGGGCCGATGTTACGGTGCCGTGTTGCGCGAATAATTCCTGCAGTTTTTGGTCATCCGCCTGATAAGGCAGATTACCGACATAGATATCCATATGATATCTCCTTCTGTGTGTGTCATGCGTTTCTGTTTCCGAATACAGCACGATGACACTCAGTGCGGATCGGCGTCGGCCAAAACTGATCGACGGTGTGAACTATGACGCCGGTACAAAGGGAATGCAATCACTATTTTTCGTTTTTTCAAATATTTTTCTGCGGACGCAAAGCCGGAATATGTCCCAACCCTAATGTTTCATGAGGAACCTGCTACGATGTCGTAATGCACTGGATCTCTGGCATTTCTCAATAAAACGCCTATTTGCAGTATGTTTATACAGCTTCGCCACCCCGCCTGCAACGCTTGCAGCGTCAGCAATGCGGCTAGCGTGCATTATTCATGAAGTTTCGTGACGAGAGTGTGTAGGTTGCGACAGATCAAGGGCTTGGAGAAGGGATCCGGATGAGGGCGTGTCGGGACACGTCGAAATCGGGTTCCGAGGCAAGTCCTTGATGTGGTGTAAGATACACGCTCGCAGTAGATTCTTCATGAATAATGTGCGCTAGGTCGACGCCCTGCATCTGCCGCGTCCTGAACTGGTATAATATCCGAGTTAGGGCTATTATCTTTATATAATGCATTTTTGAGCTTTCCGCATACCCCACCCCGTGTATACGCAAATAGTAGTTTTGACAACCATGTGGCCGCAGATTGCCTTACTGCTCTGGATTTACAGGGGTCAATCGACGCTGTTCAGCACATGCCTGATCATGGCAAACCGCCTTCCCACCCCGGCCTTTCAATAAAAGTTTCTAGCCGCTTGCGCGGGGCTGCCGTTTGCTGGCCGGGTATATATCGAACTCGATAAGGCGGCATTCTATCTGACTGTTATAAAAGATTATGCGGCGCTTGGAACGCAAGCCCACCTTTTTACCAAGCTCCATATTGCCGGTAAAAACATAACCCCGATAACCCTGACATTTCTGCTTGAAGAAATCTCCTATCCTGAAATATGTCTCTTCAAGTTTTTTGTCGGCGCCAAGCCGTTCTCCATATTCCGGGTTAAACATCACCACGCCGCCGCCTTCCGGAACCGGTGTTTCGGCAAAATCACATGTCATGAAATCTATCATCCCGGCCACTCCGGCTTTTGCCGCGTTTTTTTTCGCGGCTGAAACCGCTTTCGGATCTATATCAGAAGCAATAATTTTCGGCAGGTTGACGCACTTGATCTCCCTTTCGGCTTTAGCCCGCATCTTACTCCAGACACTTTCATCAAATCCAGAAATATGCTTGAATCCGAAATTGCCCCGCAGAAAGCCCGGCGCCTGATTCGCGGCCAGCAACGCCGCTTCTATGGCTATGGTTCCACTGCCGCACATCGGGTTTAGAAGATTTGAATTTCCATCCCAGCCTGTTGCCACAAGTATGCCGCCGGCAAGGGTTTCCTGCATTGGCGCTCTCAGGGAAATCTGACGGTATCCGCGTTTGGAAAGCGGCTCGCCTGAAGTATCCATATATATCTTAGCCTCATTCCCGCGCCAGTAAAGAAACACCACGGATCGGTCCTGTTCGGATCCGGAATCCGGACGCTCTTTTTTGACAGAGCGAATCCGGTCTACTATGGCGTCCTTGCATTTCAGGGCGGCAAACCGTACATCCCGAACCGTATCGTTTTTCACCGCGCAGTTGACACACAGATAACCATTTGAAGGAACATAATTCTCCCATGGAATCATATGCAGGTTTTCATATAACTGGTCGGCATTCTCCGCCTTGAATTCGCCGAGCATGTAAAGCACTCTGTGCGCCGTTCTGAGATGAAGATTCAAGCCCATGGCATCTATTAGTGTGCCCCTTGTCTGGACAGCAGCATCCAGCTCGGCAACAACTTGGAATCCTAGATTTTTGATTTCACCACAGAGATATGACGTCATGGCTTTCGCGCAAGTTATCAGCAATACGCCCTGTTTTGAAAAATCAGCCATAACCCATAACTCCTGCTAAAGGGACTTGAATGGATTTGCGGTCAACACGCCGCGTTAAGGACTGCCCGCCCCCGAAAGCCAGTCCCTTTGCCACACGCTCCAACAATGTCGATATTCAGTTTCTCCAGAACACTCATGTTGTCATCATCCGTTGAAACTTGTCAACAACACTACCTGATATTCCGTACTCACCGGCGCCTTTGGCTTGAAGTGGAAAAGCCGCCAGATTCAGCGCCTTGTTGTGCGTATATGCCTGCTAAATCCCCTATTAATTTATCTGTAAATATTGTTGCTCCTCTATTATTTAAGTGCTGAGTATTATAAAAATATGCTTTTTCCTTGCACATTTCATCATTAGAATAATTTAAAAATGGAATTGAATATTTCACTGCAAGGTCTTCATACAATGAAATAATCTCTTTTCGCCTCTTAATAAAGCTCTGTCCTTCAATATATTCAGGGGTATATACTAAAATGACATTTATATTCATAGTTTCGCATTCAACAAGAAATTGTTTTAATAGACTGATTGATGCAGTATCAAGCTTGACCTCGTAATATTTCATTTTTGCTTTTGCTTTTCGCAAATCATCATTCCATTCTTCGCCCTGACTCTTAAATCCTTTTTTTCTTCCTTGTTGGTCATCTACTGAAACAAAGGAGTTTTTAACCGCCTGAAATATTGCGTCCCTCCTGCCATGAAAACGAACTATTGGTAAATAAGAATCAAATAATGAATATCCCTGATAAGACTCTACGTAATGTTTGATTAAATTATTGAAAAGCATATAAGGTAAAAACTGGTCTGCGTTAAAGAGGTCTTTTCGCTTTTCCAGGGAAAATACATCAACCGATAAAATGATCGTTTTAGGATGGGGGTTATATTCTATAAGGATTTTATGCCTTAAATATTGCAACCAGAAATTATGACCATCAAGACCTAGATTGAATGCTGACAGATTTAATTTATCTTCTATCATTTGCGGGTCAATATGAACCCAAGCCCTGGATGAACCATAAATAACGACATCAGAATTAACTTTCCCGTCAAATAGACTATTCCAGACGGAGTATTCACCAGCAGCGTAATCTTTTGATTTTTTCAGTTGGACAGAAAGATAAACATCAAGCGGGATACTTATTACTAATATTGGTAATAAGAAGATTGTTAATTGTTTTATAAATACTTTCATGTTTTATATTCTAAAACTGGAAATAAATGAATTGTTGCCCTGAACCACCAAAGATAAAAATTATTGCGATAAGACTATAATAAAAAAACCATCTCAAGGGCCTGGGCCAATTAAGGCCAAAACGAGCAATTGCATATTGCCTTTCTCTCCCAAACCATTCGATTGTGAAAAAAATGATTACAAAGAAGATTGTAAAGAGAGCTTTTTTTCTTCCAGGGAAGTCTGGAACAGTTAAAATTGACTGTGAGAAAATTTTTGACAGGTAATCCAAAGCGTGCCCAAGATTCTCTGCTCTGAAAAATATCCAGGCCAATACAACCAGACTAAAGGTTAACGCCATATTGACGAATTCTTTTATACTAGGAAGGCATTTCCCTTGTGCCACAATCTCAAGATTATTCCTGTTTTTATTCAAAAGCATTAAGGGAATAAAATAGATTGCATTTAGCCCTCCCCAGATAATAAATGTCCAATTTGGACCATGCCAAAAACCACTAACGATAAAAATGACAAAAATGTTCCTGACTTTCTTCCAAGTTCCAACTTTACTTCCCCCAAGTGGAATATACAGATAGTTCCTGAACCAGGACGAGAGCGATATATGCCACCGCCTCCAAAACTCTGCAATATCTCTTGAAAAGTATGGAAAAGCAAAATTCCTCATCAGGTTAATGCCAAAAAGCCTTGAAGTTCCGATTGCAATGTCAGAGTAGCCAGAAAAATCACCGTAAATTTGAAAAGAAAACAGTAAAGCGCCAAGAACCAGTGTGCTTCCCGAATAGTCGGCTGAATTATTGAATATTAAATTGGCATATTCTGCACAGTTATCAGCAATTACAATTTTCTTAAATAATCCCCAAAGGATTTGACGTAAACCGTCAACAGCCTTGCTATAATCAAATGTTCTTTTGATGTAAAACTGTGGCAATAAGTTTGCAGCTCTCTCGATTGGTCCAGCTACTAATTGAGGAAAGAAACTCACGAAAGCAGAGAAAGCCATGAAATCTTTTGTTGGTTTTAATTCCCGCTTATAAATGTCGATAGAATAACTCAATGTTTGAAATGTGTAAAAACTTATTCCTACGGGCAAAATGATATTCAGGGAATTTGCATTAATTTTAGTTCCAAACAATGAAAAGGCAGTAATGAAGTTTTCAAGAAAGAAATTATAATACTTAAAGAATCCGAGCAATCCCAAATTGACGAGTATGCTTGTCCAAAGAAGAACTTTTCTCGCTGTTTGTTTTTCTTGTTTTGAAAGTCCAATCCCGACAAAATAGTTAACAATAGTGCTAAACAGTATCAGAGATAAGAATTTCCAATCCCACCAACCGTAAAACAAGTAGCTTGCAGCAACTATCAGCGTGTTCTGAAGTTTTAGGCTTTTATTTGTTGCGGACCAATAGAGTATGAACACTATCGGTAAAAATATGGCAAATTCAATCGAATTAAAAAGCATTTTCTCTTTCTGTATTTTTCAATCATGTTGCTAATTCTGTTCTGATGATAATGCCGCGGATCAGGCGTTAGCTATTGCGAATTGCCTACATCTTGTTGGGCCGTTGTATTCATCTCAATCAGCAAATTCCCTTGGGTGTATACGCTTCAATTCATCAATAGCAGCATGTCGGCCGGTGGCGCTGAGTCGTTCGACATACTGGCGCAAATGCCCGCAAGCATGGAAAGGTCCACCCTCATCAAGCACCACCCGCATGGGATCGGCGACACGCCCACGGGGCATAGAGGCCATCATATAGTCGTGCCAGTCCATGAGGCGCCAGGCGCCTTCCCTGCAAAGTTCTGGATGATCCCCCGCCAGGTTCTGCTGTTCGTGTGGATCATCCTTGAGATTGTAAATCTGTTCCTGCGGGAAGAGATGAAAGCCATCGTGGTAGGTGCGAATGTAAATCCAGTCGCACCATCGGACGGAACGCTGGCAGACATGACAACACTGGCTCAGCACGAGCTGATCGTGTCCGGTATTCTTGCCTGTGGTCAATGTGTCGGCAAAGCTGTGGCCATCCCAATACGACTTGATCGGCCGCTTCAGTATCTCCGCCAGTGTGGGAACCATGTCCAGATTGTAGTGCAATCCCTTGTCGACTTGTCCGGCCTTGACCTTGCCCCGCCAGCGGACAATCAGCGGCACACGACAGGTCACGTGGTCGGCGGTAGCGTGCTCACCATAAATGCCGAGTTCTCCCATGTTCTCGCCGTGATCAGAGCTGATCATCACGACTAAATCATCCATTACACCCTGGGCCTCCAGTGCCGCGAACAGACGACCAATGTGGTCATCCATGTACCGGATGCCACAGTCATAGCCATCGAACATTCTGTGCACCGCCTGCATGTCAGGCACATCACCCGGTTGACGCGGGTATTTCGGATCGGTATGGTTGTCGTACATCTGTATGTCTTGCGCACCGTGCGGGCCAACATGTTTCCAGTGTTCTTTGCGCACCTCTTCGGTCAGCCATACGGGAAGTGGATCATCCTTGAAAGGATTTCCGAACTCTTCGGGAGCACGATACGGCGTATGCGGATCCCAGTAGTTGACGTGAAGATACCAGTTGTCTTTGGATGCGTTGTTCTCGATCCATTCCATAACGGCAGGGGTAACATGCTCGGCTGATTCCATACCGCCCAGAGCCGTGTCGTGAATCTCATGAAAGCCGGCGTAGTACCAGTAGGCAGAATGGCGCTCCCCAAAACCACCTATGAAACACGTGTGTAAACCAGCGTCGCGCAGGACATTGATCAGACTGCCGCCGTCGGCCATTGAATCGCGGAAGCTCCGACAAGGGCCATCCGCAAGGCGATCCGCGCAAGTTCCGCCATGATTGATAACGCCATTATGAATGCCGAATCGGCCGGTCATCAGTGCGGCGCGGCTTGGCAGGCAGGGAGCATCAGAAGTGTAGTAGTTGGCAAAACGGATACCTTCGCGAGCCATACGATCAATGTTTGGTGAAGTGTCGCGGTGGTACCCGTAGCAACCCAGATGATCCGGTCGAAGGGTATCTAGATCAAGATATAGTAATCGCATACTCTTTCCTTTCACGCCTAATGCTGCGGATGAGTGGTATTTTTGCTTGAATAGTAGGGCCGAAGGCGCTGATTAGACAAGCTAAAACGAATCGACGGGGGTATGTCTCGGTAATCGGCATTTCTACACCAAGGTCGGGAGCGTTCTGATCAGACTGAGGGGTAACACATTAAAGGCGACGGCAAGCGGAGCCTAGAACACTTGGTTCGAGCAGTTTGTTCAATCCTTCTTCAATCCAGCCGGAATTCCAGTGGTGTTCCATGTTCGGATGAGGCAGGAACACGTGCAGGACTCCGCTCTTTGACAGTGCTTGTGAAAGCATGCACATCTCTTCGTGAAAGTTCGCGCCGGAAATAAGAACCAACTGGTGCGCTCTTGGCATCGCCTCTGCGAACGCCTGGATCGTGCCGACAGGCAAGTCCTTCCGCCATGCAGCGTCATTTGCGTAGAACGCGTCAGTTCCCCACGGCGGGAGATTGTCACACGCAACGGGTGCGTCAAATATAATTGTGCCGGCTATGCGATCAGGGATCGACCGTGCGATATTCCACGCACCCAGACCGGACTTGCTGAAGCCCACCAGGATGATGCTTTCTAGGCCCAGAGCTTGGATTTGCTTTACGGCCTTCTTACACACGGATTGGTTGTACCAAACCATGGTCGGATAATGGATGTGATGGATCGAGGCATCGGGATATGCCTCGATACGATCAGGCATTACCACGCATGTCTCGTCGCCGGGGTCTGTGGCTGGCAGAAAAACAATGTCCATAATTCTCTCCTCCCTGCTTGAACGATGGCAGTCAGGCACGGCCCCGAAATCTAGCGCAACCTACACACCCTCGTCACGAAACTTCATGAATAATGCACGCTAGGACCACAGACCGGCGATGATCTCTATGGTACGATCCACAAGCCGCTGTCCGCCTTTCGGTCCAACCATGTTGTCCGCTGCCAGACCGCCATAGTGCTTGGCCACAGCCTTCTGGCTGGGCAGGTAGCCGCCCTGGCAGATCCAACGTCTCGACGCGATGGACCAGCGGCAGGTCTGTCGCGGCGGAATCCTTCACCACGGAATACACGACGGGAGACATCGCACGTCGGCTGCAGTTTCTTCAGCCGCGCACGCGTCTTCGACAGCAGATCCTCGGAAAGGATACAAAGGTCACACGAAACGAAGATCACCGCCTCGCCAGCGCGCTCCAGCGCCAACGCGGTGACAG
>JAQBFJ010000039.1:0-5608 GCA_032123435.1 Verrucomicrobiota bacterium | reverse complement strand
ACCAATATTCAAATCCAATTACCAAGTGGGGAAAAAGGGAGTTTTTAGACAGGATAACAGGATTAACTTGATGGGAAACAGGATCCGTGAAATATCAATAGAATTATTAGTCTATTGATATTTCACGACCATCTCTTCTATTCATCCTGCCTCATCCTGTTATCCTGTCTAAACAATGTCTTCTCTGCCGGCCCTGCGTAGGTTATCAGCGAAGCGGGGTCAAATTACTCTTCTCCGGGAACTCGATGCGGGGACGCCCATCTTCGCAAGGAAGCTACGTCGAGGCAAGCCGGGTGGTAAAATGTTAAAAATATTTTCTTCGAATGGCTAAATAGATCCGTTTAATTTTCGGATACAATCAGCAACGCTGTCCTTGAATCGGTTGATAAATTCCATGACGTATTTTTCAATGGAGAGTGTTTCATCCTTGATCAACGGAGTCAGGTCTATTGCGAAGCTGAGCGCTTCTGTCTCATCTGTTGCGTGTGACTCAAAGAAAGTAGCATTTGCGATGCGGCGACCCATTATTGCGGTATCATAACGTTTGCCTCCGCTGATTTGTGAGTCAAAGATTCCGGACAACGCAGCGGCCAGGTGGGGTCGTTTATCGACGGGCAGTGTTTGTTTGTCTTTATCTTCCATCCAATCGAGGGAGCGCCATACTTCGCAGCCGTAAACTTTGCCGGGTCTTTGTGTCTGGGGCAGGGCTCTTAAGGCTGATATACTTTTCAGGACGCTGGCTACGTGTGTAGGATGTTTATCTGCCGGGTTATGCAGGTAGACGACTGTTGATGGCTGAACGGCGCTGAATATGGTTTTCAGATCACAGATGGTGTCTGTGTCGGCCGGGTTTTTGACTTTTGAACTGGGATGGTTCAATTGGATCATGCATGAATAGCCGCCGATTAAAGCGGCGGCACGCTGTTCGCGGCGGCGTACGGCCTGCATTTGTTCGTCGGAGTAATCTGCGTATAGACCTGATCTGGGACTGCCTCCGCCGTTTGTCAGGATTACACCGGTGAACCATTTATCCGGTTTATTGAAGCATTCGTGTATGCCGTGATATGCCATAAATTCGATATCATCCTGATGTGCGCCGACGGCAAGGTGAGTGGTGCGGGTTAGGGCCGTATTCAGCGGCAGTTCGTCGGGAACGAATATATCGGTATCAGAACGGCTTAATTTCATAGTGGTTATCTTCCTTTTTCCGGTATTTATTGTGTTATTCTTGGCAAGCTTGCGGCTGCGATTGCCTGTCCGTGACGTTTTTCCTGTTCGTTAGGTGTGCAGAGCTTTATTTTTTCCGCGAGAATGGGAAACTCGTCCTTTAGAACTTGTTCTGCCTTGGATATTATTACTGTTCCTCCTTCGCCGGATGTTACCCGTCCGAGAATGAGCAGATTTTTGATATCATATATTTCCGCATATAAGGCGGTACTATAGCCAAGATATGTTCCTATTGTCTCATAAATATTCCGGGCTCTTTTGTCGTTATGGACCATTAAATTTTGGACTTCTTTAAGAATTTCGGCCATTGGCATATCTTTTGGTACATTGATTCCGGCGATTGGCGCGAGCCGAGCTACCGCTTGTTGTGAGAAATACTGTACGCCGCATCCGATGTCGCCGGACCATTCGTCGACCGGAGCGTTGGAGCGATAATCAACAGGCACAAAGGCCAACTCATTGAGCCAGCATGTGATACTGCCGTCAGGCATGATATAACCGGCGGCCTGGCTGGTACCCATTGACACGCCAAGGACAGAATTATCATTCATGGCCATGGATGCGGCAAGCGCGGTGACTTCGCCGTCGTTGACTATTTCGAAAGGGACGTTACCCCATTGTTTCTGGAGGTCTCGGAAAATATTCCTTATATATTTGTCGAAATTCTCGTTGGACAGGCCGCGGAACAAAGAGCCAACGCGTGGTTCATTGTTTATATATACGCCGGCCGCACTGCCGCCTATTGCGTCTACGCGCGGCAATTTTTCAGCCGCGCGTCTAATACTGTCATTAATGCCGTTTATGTGATATTGGGGGTCTGACTGGTAGTAAGGATCCCATGCGACCTCTTCGGAATGGATTACCTTGCCGTCTATCAGTGCCGCGCATTTGCGGTCACTGCCGCCAAGATCGAAACCTATACGGCATCCATCGAGATTCCGGCCAAGTCTCGATGATGTTTCTGATGTCGGTGGTACTTGGGCAATGGGTCTTGATTCGACAGTGATAGATGAACCAAAAATTTTTTTTCCTATTAAATCTGAGTCAAACGAATGTTCACCGTTACTGCTGTAAATGCGTTTGATATCTGCGGCCATTTTGTCATTGCCGCCGATAATGATTATGTTTCCTCCTTTCTGCCAGAGGAGTGTTTTGATGAGGCGTTCCACGTATTTGATGTTAAGTGTTGCGTAATCCTGGGTATTCGGCAGGATCATTGTTTTGTGAGCAGAGCATGTTTTATCTGGTCGTACAAGAGCTACGACAAGCGGAGTGCTATTTGTGTTGGATTTAACCAGGGCATGATACGCGTTGCGCCAGAGCGCGGCGGGGACGAATTCAGGATCTAGCGGGGGCTTATTTCTGGTTCTTATATTCAGTATACTGTCCATCATTTTCAGTTCTTTTATTTATAATTCTATCACCTTGTTGCGTTTCGTTGTTCAAGGTTCAATCGGTATTCATTCATATCTATTGTTGGGGCGGAGCCGGATTTAACGGCGGCGGCGGCTACTGCGTGTGACACTTCAACAAATAGTCGGCGGTCGAACGGTTTGGGTATTATGCATTTAGGGCCGAAGAAAAGGTCTTCTTCTGACGGGAATAGATCGCGAATGTATTGGGTTACCGGTTCTCGCGCGACGGCGGCCAGAGCTTTTGCCGCGGCGATTTTCATTTCGATATTTATTTTACGTGCTGACACATCTAAAGCGCCTCTGAAAATGAATGGAAAGCCAAGCACGTTATTGACCTGATTGGGAAAATCTGATCTGCCGGTTGCCATGACGTAGGGTTGATCTTTCATTATAGAAGCAACCGTTTCAGGATTAATTTCAGGGTCTGGATTGGCCATTGCGAATATTGCGGGGTAAGATGTCATTGATTGAACAGCTTCCGGCTTAATGCAATTGGCAACAGAGACTCCGATAAAAACATGGGCATTTTTCATTGCTTCGCCGACCGTTGCGGCGGATGTTTTCACGGCATGTTCACGTTTTTTACCGGTAATATCTGTTCTGTCTTCCTTTATTACTCCTTTGGAATCGCATAGAATAACATTAGAGGCGCCGGCCGCTTTGAGCATTTCAGTTATTCTGATACCGGCGGCGCCGGCCCCGTTAATGACTATTCTGAGTTCAGACATATCGCGCTCGCACAAGAGACAATAATTCATCACGCCCGCCAATGTAATTACGGCGGTACCCCATTGATCGTCGTGAAAGACCGGTATATCCAGAATGTCTTCCAGTTGATCTTCTACTTCAAAACATGCCGGTGCCGCTATGTCTTCTAGATTGATTCCGCCGTACATTGCGGCGAGGCCGCAGACCATATCTATGATTCTTTTGGGGTCGGTACGTCCTGTATTTTTACCGTCTATTCTGCAGTGATTTAAGGGGACTGGCCACGCGTCAACATCACCGAATGTTTTGAATAAAACAGCCTTTCCTTCCATTACAGGAATACTGGCTTCGGCACCCAGATCGCCAAGGCCGAGAATTGCTGTTCCATCCGAGACCACGGCCACAAGGTTCTTTTTCGCGGTATAGCGATATACATTCGAAGGTTCCTTGTGTATTTCCCTGACTGGTACTGCGACGCCAGGCGTGTATGCCAGGCACAGAGAGCGCACATCGTTCAGACTTTTCGTTAGGCGAAGACCGATCTTGCCGCCGAGATGATATTCCAGGATTTCTTCAGGACTTATTTTCATTTTATTTTCAACTGGTTTATTGCTGCAGATATAAAGCGACAAATTGATTCATTTCATCTTCCTGCTCAATCATTGACTGTACCAGATTGAATTGAACGCGACATCTGTCCAGATTGTGTTTCTCCCGGTGGATCTTAAAATATTTGTCGCCGAGAATATAATCCGTCAGGAAGCGAATGCCTATTTCGAAGGTGATCAGCTTGCTTCCAAAGGCAAGATGTTCTATTTCTGTTTTAGTGAAAACATCGCCTGCTGACTCTATGAATCCCTTTACAAGCGCTTTGAAGAGCGGCATGCGCATTGTGGCTTTGGAAAAATCTGTTTCGTCCTCGGCGCAGGAGACGGTCGCGCTTCTGACCATATCGCCAAAATCATATATTGAGAAACCAGGCATGACGGTGTCCAGATCTATGACGCAAATACCTTTGCCGGTGGTGATGTCGAGCAGTACATTACTTGCCTTTGTGTCGTTGTGGGTTATTCTTTCCGGAATAAGCCCTTCCTGATGTTTGTTTATCAGAACGTTCGTCCAGCTTTTGTGTTCCAAGGCAAAATTGATCTCACGTTTTACTTCCATAGCTCTGTTTTCCGGGTCGTTTTCTATCGCGTGTTCCAGCGCTTGAAACCGTTTCGGAGTGTTATGAAAATCAGGGATCGTTTCATGCAGGCGTTCGCCGGGCAAGGTGGCGAGACGTTTCTGGAAGGTTCCAAAAGCCTGGGCAATCTGCAGGGCCTGTTCGGGATCGCTTATCACATCTTTGGTGAATGCTTCTATGAACATATAGCATCGCCATGCACTGCCCCCGTCGTCCTGATAGTACATCAGCCCGTCAACAGCGGGCATGAATGTCAGTACTTGTTTTTCCTGGTCGGGTATGCCTGATTCTTCCAGCAGTTGTTTCTGGTGTCGGGTAACTCTGACGATATTTTCCATGACCTGTGCCGGGTTTTTGAATATATTAGGATTCATTCGCTGGTAGACGTATTTGATCAACTGGCCATCGCGATTATATGTTGCCAGATAAGTGTCGTTTATATGTCCCGCACCATATGGTTCGGCGCTTGCAAAGTTTGCTTGTATGTCAAAGTGGCTCGCTATGTCGGCGATATTATGTTGCATTTGAGTCCGTGTATTATTCAGCGTTATTATTGCCTGATGCGAGAATTGAGAACGCGAGAAAAATTAAGGTATGTTGTTGTTATAGTCAAGTTCATTCAATTAAACCTGTTTTTTCGTTTACCATGCAAGGCTGGTTCAGTAATGGATCGTGGCATATACGCCGGGCTGAATCAATATTTGACGGATAAAAGGATCGGGTTACCGGATTCTGCGCTGTCGTAAACGATTATAACCTTATACGAGTTTAATTTTTCTTCGATAACTGTAATTCCTTCCGGTTTTGTTTTTTTGGGGGATGCTATTTCTCCAAGATCAGTTAATTGTGCTTTTACCGTATTATTATCGGGCATGCCGTCCATGCCATTCCAGAAATAGAGTCGATAATCGCCTGGTCCTTCATCGGGCGGGCCGGCGATTAGCAGGAAACCATTTTTCACCCTGGTAATGTCGCGAATCCCGCTACCTTTAAGATGCAGATAAACCAACCGATAGTTTTCCGGGTTGTCAAAGGAAGTTATCATGATCGGCGTATAGTTTCCACGCAGTAC
>JAQBFJ010000038.1:0-17822 GCA_032123435.1 Verrucomicrobiota bacterium | reverse complement strand
CTGGCCGCTGGCTTGCAGCACATCCAGCCGCCCCACGGTCATCAAAGTCCGCTGGCGCACTTTGCCGCCTTCGCGGTGGTTCTCGACGATCTGAACGTATCGATACGGCCCGGATGGTTTCTGCCTGAAAAACACAATGCCCCTCCATTGATGACACTACGCATTCAAAGCCTCTTCCATACCCGGCGGCAACGAAAAAACGCTCATCATAGAAGAATTTGCACTACAAAACCGAAATCACGACCGAAAACAGGCGAGTTTCTTAGAAAACTTTCGCATTCGCCCCGGCAAACTGTAGAAGATGGGTCTCACGTAATTGCAGAGAGTGCAGACAAGTAAAACCAATATTGCGAGTCTATGTTTCATTCCCTTTTGTATGCCTTGGATGTTGTTGATCTTCAATCGCATGACGGCATGTTTTTCATTGATGTGACCCTAATCCCTGCCAACGCTCGCTCACGTCGTAATAATCCCAGAAGTCGTCGGGAGAGACGGAGTTTATCAGCTTCAGGGAATTCATGGCGCGCACGACAGGGATGCCGTCTACAACGTGCTGCATAGGAAAGCTAAGGTACTGCAACGGCATGCCCTTTAGTGGTGATAGATCCCGAACGCGTGTTTCTTCAAGTTCCAAATAAGTGAATTGCATGCCTTCAAGCGCGGATATGTCTCTAACCTTCGTATTCTTGAGCTCCAGTCTTTCGAGTGGCATGGCCTTGAGAGCCACCACATCTTCCACTGGCGTATTGCAAAACAACAATGTGTTGAGCGGCATGCCGCTGAGCGGCGACAAATCGGTTACTTGGGTGTTGTTCAGACCGAGCGTCCTGAGTCGTATTCCGCGCAAAGGAGAAAGGTCTTCTACTTTCGTGTTGGTCAGCCACAGCGATTCCAACGGCATGCCCGCCAATGGGGCCAAGTCCCGTATCTCCGTATTGCTGAGATACAATGACTTTAACGCCATTCCCTTCAAAGGAGACAAGTTTGACACTTTCGTGTCCTTGAGATCCAGCCATTCTAAAGGACAGTCTCTCAGCGGGGACAGATCCGTCACTTGGGTACATCCAAAAGAGAGCTTTTCCAAAGGCATCCCTTTGAGCGGCGAGAGATCGCTTACATTGGTCTTGCGCAGGTTCAGGCTTCTCAGTGACAAGCCTGCAAGCGGGGAAATATCCGTAATACCGGGGCAGGACAGCAAAACAAGACTCTTCAACGGAATCTCCCGCAGGCGGGTCAGGTCGTCGGTACCAACGTCTCTCAATTCCAGCGCGCAGTCACCGTGTGCGTCCATCTCAAGGCCGTGATACTCAAGGCCCTGCTCTGCGAGCCGTTTACGGAGCGCTGCTTCCTTAGCAAAGGTGTTGCCAGGTCGAAGCCCGTCGGACATGGTTGTACCTTTGCGAGTTCTATGAGCCCGTTGTTCTGCAATCCTGGATTTCTGGGATTGATCGTCGACGATCAGGATCTTGTAGAAAGTGTTCGTGTTGCCTGGGTTGTCACTCCACCCCACCAAATCGTAGTGCGCAGACACACCAAACTTCGTCAGCTCGATATAAGGATACGGGAGTTCGTCAGCAAGCAAGACTTCTTCTTGAGTATTAGCCAAATTCATCCGTATCCACTTCGAGCCTGAAGACACATACAAATAACCATCGTGTGCAAGAAGGATATTGCCGGGATTGCTCACACCATTTGACTTGCCCTGAAGATCACAGCATCTCCGCCATTTTTGCCAGTTCTCCCATGTTTCACCCAACGGCTTGTAGTGAAGCACATAGCTGCCCTGATTGTGGAATAGCTCACCCTTGGTGCTGAAGAATGAACCTGACGGCTCGCCGGGATACAGCAGGTCATATCCAAGGGTCCAGACATTTGATGTTGTCGTCTCGATAAACAATGGTTGTGCCCCCGGGTCTATCTCCCGACGCCCGACCAGGAACACCCTTGATCCATCGTCTCGACCATGATCGTATTCGTGAATCCACGATGGAACGAACGCAATCGACGGATCCATTGCATATTCACGAGATTTTCTGCCCGGCGGCGCCACTCGCGTAGCAGTGTGAAAGACAGACACACGCGGCTCCGGTCCACGGATGTCAACTATAGCGCACCACGCCCTTCTGTGCGGGCCGTGTGAACCGACAACAAGAGCACGGCCCTTATCGATGCCGCACGCCAGAAGGCCTTTATTAGAAGGGGGAAGGCCCTGTTCTTCGGTTATGGTGGCACGTAGCTTGCCGTCCTTGTCAAACACCAGCACGCCACGAGGGTTATGGCCGTTCACAACCCACACGTTGCCGCCGTCACACGTCACATCCAAGATCCGATCTGTACTCTCGCGCCGGACCAGTACTTCTTCAAGGATCTGTTGATTCTTCGAATACAAGATTGCTTTCCGAGTCCACCAGACATCCCAGTCCTCGGTGCACCGTAGAATCCCCGAAGACCTGGCACTGTATCCAGGTGTCTTGAACCCGTATTCCCTCATGAACGCAACATCAAGGGCGTTGGTTTGACCACTGAGTGTCCGGACAGTCAGATTCAAGGTGGAGAATCTGAGTCTGCCGGTATCTGGCTCTTCCCGCGCCTGCTTCTGAGCAGGACGATTTGTTCTACCCTCTTTGGCACCAGCTCTCACTGGATTTTCACGCGGTGCGGGCGGGACCATGCTAATCGAAGATTCCGCCGTCCCGTTGCGAGGACGCCACCAGGTTACATCGCCAGCGCTAGTGTGCGAAGACGGTCGCGTAGCCGGAAGTGTAACAGCCTTTTCGGCCTCCACGAGTCCCTTGGCAATCCAGGCGCGCAGGTCGGGCAGGAACAATCGGTACAGGTCAGTTTCCTTTCTCGTACCTTTGTGGCCATACTGATAACCAAGGGCCAGAAAATCCTCAATCAGACTATTCATCTCATCCAGCAAGGCACCCATTTCCTCGGGTGAGCCAGGATACTCTCTCAACGCGCCATCACTATCACTCCACTTCACAACCATACTTCTGTTCCAATATTTCCATGTTGCCAGACCATACCGTCCCAGAATGCTAGCCAGTTTGTGATCAGATTCCTTAAGGTCGTCCAGGAATGCCAGCCAATCCTCGACCGTTATTGCGCTTTCGGTGCCGGACTCTCTTGTCGGAGACCTTCTTTTTCCCATTTGCGCCATGTCTAAGAAGCCGGCGAAGACTTCGAATGGCGCCTCGCACTTATCCGGCAGCACTTCCGTCAGCAATCGTTTGGCAGTCGTGAGATCTTTCTTGCTCTTGGGCCATTGCTCCCGAAAGGGTTCGGCAGCAACTTTGCCAACGAGCCGTGCCCAGTTGTCCAGCGGAGACGAGTATATCTCTCTATTACGTATCTTCTCCTCTATGCCATTTCCCAGAGGCAGAGACGAGACTACCGGACCGACCGCCAGCAGAAAATGTGGGTCCGCAAGTGCCGAGCACAACGGCACAGCCGTCTGGAGATCGATATGCCTGTTCCGTACCAGGTACTCCAGGTGCTTCTGACCGCGAGCACCTGCGCGGCCGCGCTCTTTATCTGTATATGTTTTGGACCAAACCCCCCGGCTGTACTGGCCGTATTCCCGGGCCAAATATGTGCGCTGTGCTACATCATCAGACTTCAACAGCAGTGCAGCTTCGCGAAGACCTGTTGAGTGGTGCCAAGAACCGATCAGAGCGAACATGTCGGCCTGCTCGATCAACCCGTCAAACTGAGCTTGAACGTCCAGTGCAGGTCGCTCCTGGCGCCCCATCTCCCGAAAGATCCTTCTGCTCAGTTCACCCGATATCCACTGTGCCGCTTTATCAAGCGCCACAGGGCCGGACCGCACCTCACCCCCATCGCCATCCGCTGTTCTCATCCGAACACGAATGACGACCTGGGCCTTTCTGGTGTTAGCTTCGAACTCTCCACTCACTAAGATCGGTACGATCCGTTTGCGCGCATCCTCTTCGATCTTCAGTTTCTCTTCACGTATTGCCTTCGCCTCTTCGACCTCCAACACGGCTACGCCGCGTAATTCGGCCAGCTTATTCTGGAGCAGATACGCATAGCTTGCCTGAAGGTAGTCATAGTCATGCACGAAGTTCTTTGATACGAATGGGACAACCCCGATGATCTGTTTGATCCCATCGGCATATTTCTCACGTATTTCCGTTATTATTTCCGTTACTCTGTCAGCTTTTGTCTCCAAGCTCCCCTCGTCCGGCAACACATCCATCTTTAGACGGGCCCCATAATGACAATCTGCCAACACCAGTTTCACGTAAGAGCGCTCAACATCTTTCTCGCCTTCTCTTTTCCTTTCGCGATGAATCGAAATAATTGCGAGCGCGTCAGCCTGAAGTCTTTCACCCAGTTTTACACGTTCGCTCACACCCACTGCCGACAGCGCACTAACTTCCATCTCTTTGAGAACTGCATCTATCTCGTCTCGCTCGACCAGATCAATACCTTTTATTTCCAGCGCCTTAACAAAAAGGATGTCAGCAAGCCCTGTTTCCTTGATTTCCGGTGAAGAAATAATAGCCCAACGGGTGTAGGCTCTTTCCTCTCCCCTTGCCGTCAGGCAGGAAAGAGAGAAAAGCAAAAGAAGAAAAACTAGAATTAACCTTGTTTGATTCATTGGCTATCTATCTGGTGTAATGGTCTCTTATGTAATCCTGCTCAGTAGGCAAGGCCTTGGGCGTAATATATACTAACATCTGGACTTCTCCGCCTGCACGCGGCATACCTTTTCTTTTGCTAATTGACACCGTCCATGTGGTGTTCTCACGCACATTGTGGGTAATCCATTTAAACCGGTCATTATTTACAAAGCCGCTTGCAACAACTTTTCCTTCTGCATCCTTTAGATCGATCATCAAACAATCCATATGTCTGGACCTGTTGCCAATGCCTATTCGCAGAGCACCCTCACCCCCTGATGGTAGAACTGGAACATTGATGGGAATCTCTTTCGCGCTATGATCTTCTTCCTCTATCTGGAAGACGTTCCGCAACAGATTGGATTTGTCTATACATACCGGTGCCTCCGCAGGAATCCTTGCCTCACAAAAGACCGTGTAAACAAGTGGAATGATTAAGCTAAGACATGCTCTCTGTTGATCAGATGTCCAATCGCTCTGCTTAAGCCATTTCTTTATAAAAGGCAGTACCATCTGAATATACTCTATTCTTAAGTCCAGATCCATCATGCCACGCTCAGGGTCCAGCATCATCTCGACATATCTAAAAATGCCAGGCACATACTTTGTCGCGTCCTCCTCTTTGAACAGCCTCCGCATTCTCTCCATGTACTCGGCGCTCCATTCGGTGTTGTGCTCACGCTCTTCACTCTCGTAACGCTCGATTTCGTCACTCCCATGCATGACTACAGGACATCCCTTATTCTTAAAAGCCAACAGGCTCCTTATGTATGCAGTCGTCCCATCGTATTTCGTGTGCGGCATCATTGGGCATGTACCCCATCCGGTCATCGACAGTACCCGCGTCGTCCTCCACGAGGAACCGTGATCCTTCTTGGCGTGCGGCATCACGAAATCACATCCGAAGCGATCCACATGGCGTATCCATGCCCTTGCCTGCTGCTCTTCACTCATCCCTGCCGCGCTGTGAACCAATAGTTCCCTTTCGATATCTGCATTTTCTGGAAAAAGAATGTGAGCAGTTCCTATGAGCCGGAGGTCATGTTTCACGGCAACGGCCTTTGTCTTATCACTTGTCCCGCTAGATATGTTGCTGAACACCGCAAGGAACTGCGCATCAGGTGTCGAAAGCTGTCCGTCGGCACGATCAAGAAGGTATTCGCGTATGTTCTGGGCTAGCTCCGCGGACTTTTGCTCATCAGGTGTCAGAAGCCGTTTTTCGGCATGATCAAGAAGAAATTTGGCGATCGCCTTGCGCTCGTCGTCATTTACTGCTTTCTCTATGGGACCACGACTGATTTCGGACACTTTCTGGACTATTTTCTGGTACACATCCGATAATTGGTCACGCCTGCCGCCAAGCGTGAAGGAGTTTCTGTTCCCAGCGCCATCCCAGGCCCAGATAGTAAATTCCAAGGCGACCTGATTAGTTTCGGTACTCCCCTCATTTTTCAAGTCATAGTAGCCCCATACATAAATATCTGCGAGCTCGCGTATTTTTCTTGATATTTCAGATGCCTCTATCAATCCGCTCCGCGCCAGAAAGAACTCCTCTGCAGAAGCGCCTGGCTGTCCAAACTCAAGTACTGTGAAGTGCTTGGATTCCTCACTTTTCGCGAAAAAAGCTTCAAGCAGTTCGTCACCCACATACGCCAATCCTGCCGCTTTATCTGATCGGGGAGCAAAGAACATCGGAGCAATAGCCAAAGAGGCGCGCCACCGTTTGTACTCGTTGACTGCCGTATTTATTAGTTCATCCGATGCCAGTCTCAGTGCATTCCAGTCGATCCTTTCCATGGAGAAACTGTAAGGGTAGAATTTCTCGCCGAAATGTATGACAATTGCCTGATTTTCCTTCTTCTTATAATACTCCCTCTTTCTCCTTTCGTGCTCCTCCCGACTTCGCTTCTTGAGTTGCACCCGTGCCTCCGCAAGCTTCCCCGCCCGTCCAAGATCCAGGGCTTCAAGATATAGCACTTGGCCTCTTTCGGGATGTTCCTTCTCAACGAACTCCATGTGGCCACGAATCAGAATGTCGGCACTCACCCAATATCCGATCTCAAGAGAGCCTGCCGGCGCCATGAATCCCTGCAACTGTCTCTGTACTTCTCTTTCCGCAAGATCGAGTTGGTCACGCTCAACCCACTCCACCTGTCCAATCTCGGCAAAGGCTGACTGAACCAATTCGGTTAGGCCCCTCGCTAATTTCGGCGACGGCCGACTTGGATCATAAGCGCAAGCAATATCTTCACTGCGAAAAACAGACACCGCCGCCTTGACCCGTCCTGCCGCAAGTGACGTGCCGGCCTGATTACAGATGAGTATTGCTATTGCCGCCAATAAAATGCAGCCACCATGCCTACAACAACTTCTTCTCCTCATGCTGCGCCCTTCCTTCTATCAGCATCGCCCGCCTGCGATCCCTATCCATTCCTATTCCTTAACCAGCTTGGGGAGAATTCGTTCGGCGATGGTAGCGGCAGCACTTTGAAGCGCTTTTTTGCCGGCTATCTGCTCGGTAAGATTCACTACAACGATGTCTTCTCCTCATATCGCGCCCCTCCTTCTATCAGCATTGCCAGCCTGCGTACCATTGCCCATTATTGTTTCACCAATTCAGGCAAACATACAAGATTCTATTTTCCTCATGGTCTAATTTGCTAATCATAATAATTAATTTTATTACCATAATAATACTGATATTCCGACCATTCACTTAACCTTTGGATCTCCCCAAGCACTCCAGGCACCTGCTCCTCCGCGCACAGCAAGTGCTTTCAACTCTATCACATCAACATCGGTTACATCCAGAACAACAGGCGCTTCTGTCCCCTCAGCATGAGTGGGCCCATATCCATATATCTCCCCGGTCTTGAAAATCTGTTTTCCATCCGCATAGACGATGAAGACCGCCGCACCACCAGACTTGGTGTGTAAACCATAATGAAATTGAAGACGCCTGCACTTACCTGACAGTCGATATTTGATAGTGGATGTCGCATGTGCGGTCAAAGCCATATCAAACTGCTTTCCACCTATCGACAAGTTTCTTTTTCTTTCATTCAAGCCGATCAGGCGATCGTGTCCGACAGAGTAACTCAAGGGCTTTACCAGTACCAAGTGGGTCCAGCCATCAACATCCTTTCCTCGCGTCGTCACAATTTCATCCCCCGCCGGTTCGTCAGCTCGCGAAACAAAACAAAGCAACAATGCCAGAAGAACGACACTCGTGACCTCGGCTATAAGACAACACTTTTTCATCGCACACTACCTTACCTTTGGATTCCCCCAAGCACTCCACGCACTGGCTCCTCCGCGCACACCAATAGTCTTCAACTCCAGAACATCGACATCAGTAACATCGAGTTTCACAGGAGACTTCACACCTTCCTTTGAGGTACCGCCATAACTATATATCTCGCCCGATCTGAACTTCTCCTCGCCGTCAGCGATAACAACAAACCGAGCCGCGCCGCCAGCACCACTCTTCAAACCGTAAGACGCTTCAAACTCTTTGTACTTACGGGAAAGATTGTACTTTATGGAGGAAGGCGCATGCGCTAATATAACAGTCTCAAAGCTGCTCCCTCCCACAACAGGCTTCCAGTTTCGATGCTTGTGTCTGTCAACGGACCCCCACCCGGCTTTTGCATACGCGGGTGCTATGTACGCAAGATGCGTCCAGCCATCCTTATCTTTACTGAGCTCTGCATCAGTGGCTGACAACACCACGCGAAAACCGGTCTGATCAGAATAGCGACGTCTCAGCTCTTCCCATGACCATCCACTACATTCACACAATTCCTCTACATTCCCTCGCATATCGAAAAGACCATACCTGTTCCGCATTTTCAGGCCGACACTATGTGTTCGACCAGCAGCAGTCAATAACGGCCAGGCTTCACGTTGCAAATCCTCTTCCAGATCACCATCCCCGTACTTGGTTTCCGCAAGACCCTTGCAGGCGTAATCCCACTGCTCGACCGACGGAAGACGCATTATGAAGGGACTCAACTGACTCGCGCACCTCTTGTTAATACGCCTGCAGAACTCCTCCGCGTCCTGCATTCTAACAGAATCCACGGGGTTGTTGAGCCCACGGTAAGAACTCGGATTGTTACTCATAATTCCTTCATATTGCGCCTGAGTGACCTCGTATTTGCTCATCCAGAACCCATCTCCGAATGATATCTGATTTGCCTGCACCACTTCCGTCCTTACAGGGGGAACCCAGACCATCTCCATTCGAAATTGTTCGCCAGCCTCAAGAATCCGGTCGACCACACGTCCCTGTTCAAAAGTCTCTCTGACTGCAGTTGTCTTGCCAGCCTGCACATCAACAGTCTGGGCCGTCTGGTCCTCGAAGAACTCTATTTTCACGGAATGTTCGCCGACAGACATATTGCTCCACGTCAATACGTTATCTTTCCAGACACGATAAGGCGGGTCGTCATCAATACTCACCACAGCACCATTCGGAGCGTTGACAACTAGCGACCCACCACGCTTTTGAGACTGCAACGCTCCTTTGTCTATCTCTTTTGCTTTCTTGGCGAGCATGATATCCTTTCCCGGTAATCGGGGAGTGACCAGCCACGCACCATCCTGCGTTATGGCAAGAATGTTGTCCTGATACTCACGGACAATGAAGGGGGCTTCGCCGTCAAGCAACGGCAAATCCTTTGTCTCCCAATCAATATCGTTACGAGGAATCAGCTGCCAGCGTCTTTCAAAACCAGCGCGCGCACTTAGCATGTCGCGTTCAGGTGTAGGGTCAAGTGCCATCGGGGTCCGTCGCACAGCAGATGACACCAGAAATTTCTCTCGCAACAGGGCTGCGCTGCTGGCTGTTCCGGGCATCATGTGCAGCCGCCCACTGAAATCGGGATGGCTATAACGAATCTTCAGCCTCTCGGGGTCTATACTACTCATCAAAGGAACAACAACATCGGTCAGGTCGTCCAAGGGTTCACCCCTATATGTGCCCGCGGACCATATTGCGTACCCTCTGGCTCCATCCGCCGACGGGGCTATCACCTTAACCTGAACTTTCTTCCCATCATGCAAAACACGAGTTACTTCTCTCTCGTCATTCATCTCGGCAATATGGATCAGATAGTCACCACCTCCCAGAGGTCGTAGCTGGAGCGGGTGATAGGGTTTACGATGAACATTGCTCAGCGTCCCTTTCTTTACATCAAGGGACCAGAGCCAAGGAACGCCTGATGCCGCAGGATCAAGAAACATGCAGGCGATGAACATGCGCATCGACCGCTCATCATACACAATGCTGTCAATCGTGTAAGGTGCGCAATCATCCAAGCCCGACTTCTTCTCTTTTCTGCCGCTGCAAGCCAATATTTTCATATCATTGCCTTTGATGTCACACCGAACCAAGTAGCCATCCTCACTCCCCCTGCATCCAAGATACAGTGTATCTCCAGCTTCCCTGCAAGCGGTCACTCTCTGCGCAGGCAGGCCGTTACCATCGGTGATCATCCAGGTATTTGTTGTATCAGTCGAAAAACACATCACGCCCTGCTCAGTCGGAACGTAAACAGCCTTCTTGCCGATAGATATTTCATTACCCGTGCGTGCCCTGAACGTAAGATCCGTCACAATCTCGCCGAGAATCTCCGTCTTGCAATCAGCCATGTTGAGTCTTCTCATCTCGTAAGAGCGTGGATCTGTATGAAGAGCGAGAATATACAGCCAATCACCGTCGAGTTCGGCAGATTCGATGCTTGATATTCCAGGCAGAGCTTCAAAATCAAATACTCGCGATATCGACTCGACCTCTGCGATCTCAATCTCGTCAGACTCCAATATGTCAATGTCACGCCCATATCGTGCAGCAAAGCTCTTCTCAATCCACTCCACATACCAATCTGCATAGCGCGGGTGAAAGACATCTCCGCTCGGCAGCTTGTAATCAGGTGATTTAAGCTGTGCCCATGCCTTCTTGAGATAAGATCCGGGATAAGCGGCATTATCCGCATCATATTCATCAAGGTATTCCAACAGCAACGGGCACGCGACCTTCCTCCCATCCAGAACTTCGGCAACTCGCCGCACTTCATCCGCAATCAGTCCAGTCGGCAGCGGCTTGTAGAACGAAGGAACCTTGTTCCCTCTGTCCATGCAGATGCTCACTAGCGGCCCGGCAAGAGTGGGATCTTGAAGAACCAGATCAGCAGCTTTCGCCAAGTTATTCTTCATCAGATGCTCAGACTCCAAAAAGTCGGCAGGGAAATCGTTTACAAGCATTGCCGCACAGATATGACTGTGCATCCTGCTGAACAAATCCACTCGACTTTCGCCGCTCCTTCCCCACTTTTCATAGTTGCCAAGCAGGTCGTTTCTTTCTCCGCGTGTGAACTCCTCTATTTGATAGAAATAGATTCCAGGATTGACGACACAATGGTTAGTCGAAGAAGTGTAACGCGCGGAACTGAAGGCATTGGGCAGAGACGGCAAACACACTCCAGCATCTTCTAGCAGTTCTTTCGCTGTCAAAGCCCACGCCTCCACAGCGCGCACGCTCTGTATGCAGCCGGGGTACCTCTCGTTTGCACTCCTCGCCCAACGACCTACCTGCTTTCGCAGTCCGTCTATTCGTTCCTTCTCTGCATCCGAACGCAATCGCCCTAACGTGCTATGCAAGACATCGCAATAGCCATTCAAGAACCATTTCACATCCTCCTGGTATTCCCATTTCTCCATCATCTTAAAATCACCTTCCAAAACTACAAATGCTTCCCATGGAGTAGCGGCTCCTCCGGCCTCTCGTTGATGCAAGCGACAAATAAGTTTCTGAATCCTGACATTGTCAGGCTCACGCCTCAAAGCAGACTCAGCAAGAAGAGTTGCTGCAACGAAAGACGCTTCCGCCTCCGTGCTTCTGGCACGCAACTGCAATCTCTCGGCATCAGCAAGAAACCTATCGGCCTCGAATCCATGCTCGACCATGACCTCGCTCATAGGTCTGAGCTTCAACTTCTTCACCATCATTCCGGCGGCCTCCACAACCAGTTGATCAACATTCAAGACCGAATCAACTACTTCGAAACCCGCAAGATCTCTGTCTGAACCGTCGGTCATGTGCACCTTGACAATAATTGTATCGCCGCTTCCTTTGGATAAATCCAGATCAACAAGTGCACACGAAGCCAGCAGGCGATCACGTCGAGCACCAGTCAGCATACTTTCGCTGGCGATGAGATTCAGACGTTTGCGATCTAGGAGCGCAACGTCGGGTGTATTCACCAATTGCCTTTGAAGCAAGGCCTCAACTGTTTCAGGAAGATGTTTCAATGGGTCGGGCAAATCTGTTCGTCGCGTACTCACAAAAGAAAGCGTGCGGCAATCGGGAACCACGTCACCGCCCTGCCATTTTGACAATCCGGCGACAAGAGCATCCGACGCAAAGCTGGCCTGAACAGCCAGGTCTTCTTTTGCGATTACAGCCCTATCGTACAAGCGCACTCCTGTAAGTGCGTCAAAAGCGACAAGCGAAATCGTTTCAGCATTTGCTCTTGATGCCGCATCAGAATGAAGTTCGGCGAACACATCGCACTTCAGCAATTGCCCAACTTTGATCGCTGCATCCATCGACAGCAAGCCGTCAAACAATAGCTTGTGCTCCGCCAGAACCTTCCCGACTTCTGCTCGATCCAAGAGAACAACATCATCTCTGCTCGAAAGATCTACCTCCATCAACGCCGCCATAGCCGCAGCCTTCTTGTCTCCTGACGAAACGAGGGCGAGCCGTGGTGGGGCATCCTTTGCCAAGACCTTACCCACAAGGCAAAGCCCAACTGTCAGAGATAAGAAAAAATTGATGGTCGCTCTATCCACGAAGCACCCTCTGGAGGCTCAAACAGCTTACTACTTCAGCAACTTCGGAAGCATACGTTCCGCGATTGCCGCCGCCGCCTTCTGAAGAGCTTTCTTGCCGGCGATCTGTTCGGTGAGGTCGACCTCTACCGCGACCTGACGGTCAATAGCGATGACCTTATCGGTTTTCTGGTCAATGGCTTTGACTTCGAGGCGGGCCTTTACGCTAACGATATTACCGTGTCGCAGAGCGAATTCACTGAAGCCTTCGCCCTTGATAACTATGTCGGCCTGCTTGTCCGCCGCCGTTGCCGGGTCCAGCACATCGAAGCCGGTCTCCTTGCAGAACATGGCAATCTCAGTTTCGGCTGCAGGATCAATTGTTGCCTGACCCACATACCGCTCCGTAATCTTAATAAGAACAACGGGCCGCTTGCCGTCGCCAAGGGTATTTTTCAGTGCCGCAATCCGGTCTTCCATTTTGACTTCCTTGGCAACAAGTTTGTTTGCGTCTTTTTCGATTGTGGCGGCAACTTTCTTGCCAAGCTCCTCCACCATTGGCGCTATTTCATCGCTGGTGTTGCCTTTGATCGACTCCCCCAGAACCCTACTGGTTTCAGTGCCGATGATTTTTGCAACGACATACAATGTCTTATCGGATTCTATGATTGAGCCTGTAATAAGTATTTTTGCGCCGGTAAGCCGGCCAACTTGCACGGCCTGATCCGGTGTGACCATACCTGAAAGATTGAGCGCCTGCTCTGACAGGATTTTGTTCATTTCTTCCCGATCAACCAGCATTAGATTGGGATTGACAACTAGGGAAGCGAATAATATGTCGCTCACTTTTTCGCCATATCCCTTAACCCCGGCGCCGCGTTCTGCAAATGCAAAAATTGCCGTCGGATAAACATCCAACGTCTTCTCTTGGGCAGACACAATTAGAGTCGTCCACCCCATGGTTATTACCAACATCACCACCAATGTTCTTCTGATCATTTTGTTACCTCCTGTTTTGTATTTCATTGCTGTTTTCCAAACACTCCAACAACTTGCCAAACAAAAATCTGGCACTCGGCCCTGCATCCCATTTTTCGATAATCCCAAATCCGCATATAATCAGTTTTGCATGTTTATTATCGAATTTCATTTCAACCCATGGCCAGCCATCTCCTCCTTTCTTAACTCTGCCTGCAATAAACTCTTTATTACTGCTTAACACGAGAGTGCTGACAACTACTCTGCCGTCAGGCGACCAACATTGCGCGTCCAGTCTTTTGTCCAGATCCGTTATCGCGTCATTCCGCTTTAATATTACACGCTGAGGTTCCGGCAGATCTGTTGTTTCTCCCATGCCGGGAAGAGGTATTTCCCCGCCGGCTGGAGCTAAAAACAGAACAGGTATCCCTGATGTCGCCGATTTCACGGCCATTTGACCAAGCCCCTTGTAATCTTGAAAAGAAATGCCTTCACCAATGATAAGCATTCCCTCGCCAATGGAGTCAAAAGCATCAATGTTTATGATGCTTTCAAAGGGCACGCCCGCCTTTGAAAGCATCTCTGCCGTTTTCTTTTCGGGGTCAAACAGATGAATGTTTAGTTTTTTCAACCACTCTGTTTTGCCTGTAAACGGATCTTCGGGAAATATCCATAATGTTTTCTGCAGATTTGTTGATAATGACCCGCCAGTCTTTGAAAAAGAAACAGACATCTGCGCCTGCATTACCACGCCGTCCTTTACAGAAGGAACCTGTAGAGGAATTTCAATAATAGATGGAACTTGGGGTTCAATATGAATGGCTTTCTCGTTTCTGGCAATGGTTCCGCCAGCCGCGGAAAATTGCCAGGCAACACATCCGTCAATCGCTTCGTCGGCTTTTAAAGCAAGGTGAAAAATTACTTCCTTGCCGCCGAAAATATTGGACCATTGTTCCTGTGAAGCCATGTCAACTTTGGCCCCTTCACCGAAAGCGATGCCTGCAAAAACAAACATAATAAGAGCAGATATTGTCTTTTTCACAGCATTACTTGGCATGTTCGACTCCTCATACGCTAGATTTCAGTAAATATGGCTAGGTTCCGCATTTGTTATCCAACAATCTTACCGTCTGAAAAACACGATATTCAATTTTATCATCACACAACGATGCAATTTCATTCGGCTCGCCTTCACGTGCAACAATATCAGCACGGGAAGAAAGGCGTACCAGCAAATCTAATGATAAACTTGTGTCAACGATAATTCGGCCATCATTTAGGGGATAAACCCACAGAGCTATCTTGTTGTCAACATTATGATTTGGCATAACTTCAACAACTTCTTCTCCCCGGAGAAGTATGTCTAAATCCCATACTGGATTCCATCCTGTTTCTCCATGTTTTTTCGATACAACAACAAACCGGACAATCATGGGCTTTGCATCTTTATCCACGCCGCCGTTAATTGATTCAACACCCAGTCCAATATCCCCGCCCGACTGAACAACCCATCTTAAGCGATCGGCAAAAAGTTGGTCCATTTCTCCGAATAACTGCCTTCCAGCACCTACTTGATTGTCGGTTATTAACGCCATTTTTGACGGGAGCTTTGCATCACAAGTTGAAGGTTGTTTTATAATTAATGTGCTGATGAAAAACATGCAAACCAACATTCCAACTGCGGCTCCCAGCCCGGCATAGCTGAGCTTGACCCAGAAAGGAATCTCAACCATGACGGGGCTCTTGTACTTTACCCGGGATAATTCCAATCCTATATGACTAGCCAGTTTATTAAGATGTTCCTGAGGAACCATTTTTTTAGCAGCCCACTCCTGTAGTATATTTGTTAATTTATCATTCATATTTTATATCCAGTCTTTGTTTCAGAAACTCACGAGCCTTGTGCACACGCCAATACATGGTCGACACAAGACATCCATCTGCTTTAGCGGCATCTTTCACTTTCATTCCATGTATGGCGGTTAGAGTAATGGCTGACCGCAATACCGGTGAAAGAGATGCCAGTACCTTCTCTACTTGCAAATTGAATTCATCGTCCTTAAATCTTTCTGACGGTGTTGGAGAACGGTCGCTCATTTCAGGCAGATCGGCACAATAGAACAGGGGACTGCGAATTTTCTTTCTCAAAAAACTGTTTACCGTATTCATTGTGATTCTATATAACCATGAAGAAAAAGCCGACCGCCCTCTAAACTTGGATATACCATTATAGGCTTTTAAAAAAACTTCCTGAGTCAATTCATCAGCATCAGCATCGTTAAGAACCATATGGTAAATCATTGCCCTGACTTTACTTATATGTCTGTGAACCAGTTGATCAAAATGACACGTCTCTCCTGTTGCCTTGTAATCGTTCACTAGTTGTTCATCTTTTATTTCGCACATAACAATTTAGTTTACAGTATTAGACGTTAAAACGGACGAAAACTTTGCTGTTTTGGGAAAATATTCACATTTTTTATTAAAACATCCGTAAAATGGAAGGAAAACGCCCGATTATGTCTTGCGTCCGACGGGTATCAGGATGATTGATGTCCTGTCTGGAGTCCATATAATCGTGCACCTGCCCTTTTTCAAAACATTTTTACTTTTTCCTTGCCCGGAAACCACATTAAAGCAATAATGTGAACTGACGGTAAGGTTTTTTCTTACGTTTAGTTCATATTATGAAAACCAATTGCAGAGAAGAAATATTCAAGTCATCGCGCACGGTTCTTCGACTCAGAGATATCGGGATGCTTATAGGCGAAGAAAACCCCGACAACCTGAAGGCAAAGACCAATTATTACGTTCTGAATGGTGTTGTAAAAAATATTCGCAAGGGAATTTATGTAAAAGATGGTTATTCTCCCGATGAATTGGCTTGTCGCATCTATTCACCTTCTTATATTTCTCTGACAACCGTCCTGCTCCGATCTGGCGTCATCTTTCAATACTCTTCTGTTATCACGGCAATAAGTTATCTTTCGCGGGCCATAACAGTTGACGGCAATAATATTGAATATAGAAAACTTAAGAATGCCGTTCTGGTCAATACCGACGGGATTATACAAAAGCAGAATGTCAACATTGCCACCCCTGAACGCGCGCTTCTGGACACATTGTATCTCAATGGCAATTACTATTTTGACAACATGAACATCATTGACAAAGACAAAGTGATCGGGCTTTTGAAAGTTTACAACTGCCGGGCACTGGAAAAGCGGGTGAGGAGATTGTTCAAGAATGATTGAAATTAATAAACATAAGTTTTTTCTATTGGAAGTGCTGAAAGATATCTATTCCGACGCGGAGTTAGCATCGCGCCTTGCTTTCAAAGGCGGCACTGCAATGATGCTTTTTTATGAGTTACCCAGATTTTCGGTTGATCTTGACTTCAATCTGATCGGAGAAGGAGGTGACGCTGGAGTTTACAGTAAAATCAAGAAGGTATTAACCAGTTACGGATCCCTGCATGACGAAGCAAAGAAACACCACGGCATGTTAATCGTTCTGGATTACGAACACGGTGGTCGCAAACTTAAGATAGAAATATCGAGCCGCAACTATCCAGACAAATACGAGCTGAAAGATTATCTCGGAATATCGATGAACGTTATGCGATTGGAATATATGTTCACCCACAAATTGTCCGCTCTTCTTGACAGAAGAACATTAACGCATAGAGATGTTTTTGACAGTTGGTTTTGCATGAACAAAAGAGTAACGCTGAAAAAATCAATATTAGACCTGCGTCTCGAATGTACCTTCGAACAATATATGGATAACTGCATCAAGGCTGTGAGCAATATAAAACCGAATAGAGTTCTTGATGGCCTGGGCGAGCTTATGGATCAAGATCTGAAAAAATGGGTCAAACAAAACCTGATATCTGAATTTGTGGCCCTTGCCCGTATGTATAAAACATTTCCTCTTGTAGACTAATCCAAAGCCCTTTGTCGTTAAGCGGGATAATTCGATGCGTCCTTAGCAGGAGCATGAATTCCTTTCCGGGTCTCAAGACAGAATAATATTTTTTCAATGTTCCATCTTCTTTACCCATCAGAAAAACTGTTCAAGAAATCTTCGGATATTTTTATCCAGATTTCTTGGACCATCCTGCTTGCCGCGGCGTAGTTTGCTACGAAGACGGGTCTTAATCCTGCCTTATCCTGTCCATCCTGTCAAAAAAACTCGAGACGGCAGGAGCGAAGATTAAAGATTTCATTAAGATGGCCTGCCATACGTAGCCCTGAGCTTGTCGAATGGGCGAAGTATGGAGGCTTCTCTCTTATCTTCGAACATATTTTGAGGATACAAAGAGAGAGGAATAAATACAAGACCTACAGCCCTCCT
>JAQBFJ010000037.1:0-9819 GCA_032123435.1 Verrucomicrobiota bacterium | reverse complement strand
AGGCCTTCGGGATTGTCGTACATGGCAATCATCAGCTGTTCAAGACCGATGAATTGGATCGCTTGTCCGGTCATGCCCAGCGTCCAGTAATAGCTTCCTTTAATCCGCACGGGAAGAATACGGCCGAACACATTTTCCAGTTGCGCCTTGTATTCCATCGTTGATTTGCGATCAACAGAAAAAGTGCGCATCTTAAGCTTATGAAAATCACGGTCCAGATCGGTAATAGGGGGATCCCATCTATATGACCCCATTTGGTTTTCGTCTCCACCACGATGCGTAATCACTTCCACGCCATAGTCGGTGCTGTTTACTTTCCAGTTTGTGTTAATAAAAGGTTCAACCACATGATCATCTTTCAGTTCTTCAAACAGGTAAATGTCGTTGCGCAAGGAATGTTCCAGACCGCGCGCCCATTCATTTGTGCACTCCAGGTTATCTGTGGACAATGGCTTTTTCTTGTCCATTATGCCGCCGTGTTCGGTCAGGACCATAACGCGGTCATTCGTGCCGGAATCAAGGGCATACCAGGCTTTGCGTCTTTCCTGATTAACAGGGTCCTGGGCGATAGCAGATTTACGCTCCGCGAGCCGACGTAGAATATCCAGATCATGTTGAGGCAAGGCGTCCATTTCGTTGTTCATTATGAGGCCATTTCCTTTTGTATTTTTGACTGGTGTCGGCATGCTACAAACCGAAAAGATGGTAATCAAGTGTTATTATTTGATCCAAACTGAAATATCAACCTTTTTTAGACAGGATAACCCGCCTTCGCAAGAAAGCTTCGGCGAGGCGCGGCAGGATTTACAGGGATAAGAGAAAGAAAGACATTTACCACAGAGGTCACGGAGGCACGGAGAAGATAAATGCAGAGGTTGCATCAAATCCCGTATTGCTTCGCAATCCAGAGATCTTACTACCACCCGGCGTCCCCGCCTCGAGTGCCCGGAGACAATAACACCCTTACGGGTTATTGATTTAATTTTGAAACATTCGTTTCTGAATTAAATCAACTCTTTTCTCCCTTTCTCCTCCGCCTGCCCTTCGTAGCTTATCAGCGAAGTAGGGAATCTCCGTGAACTCCGCCTGCCCGCATTGCCTGCGGCTTCAGGCGCTGCAGGCTGGGTGGTAAACATCTTCTTTCTCTCATCAGGAAATCCGCAGATATTTTTATCCGGATTTCTTGAACCATCCTGCTTGCCTCGGCATAGTTCTGAGGACGAAGCCGGGCCTGCCGCGGCGTAGCATCATTTAATCAGTTCAAAGCGGGCCTGGAAGAACCTGAGATATTTCGGCTCATATGTCATCTTAAGCCCTTTAACCTCATGACGGGTGTCATAAGCGGCTTTGACGGCTTCTGCGACTACATCCATGTGTGCCTGAGTGTAAACTCGGCGTGGTATGGTCAGCCTTACCAGTTCCAGCTTGGGATACCGATGATCACCTGTTTGTGGATCACGACCCGCGCTGACAATGCCTCGTTCCATAGCACGTACACCGCTATCCAGATAGAGCATTGCGGCAAGTGTCTGTGCCGGGAACTTGTCTTGTGGAATATGATCATAAATGGCGCGTGCATTCAGGAATACGGCATGGCCGCCCACTGGTTCCACAATCGGTATGTTCCAGTTCTGGAGTAATTCGCCCAGGTAACGTACCTGTCCGATTCGTGAACGAATATGATCTTCCTGCACGGCTTCCGTTATTCCTATGGCCAACGCTTCCATGTCACGCCCGGCCATTCCGCCATATGTGTGAAGCCCTTCGTAAATGACCACCATGTTTCGCAGTTCTTCGAAGAGATTGTCGTCATTGACGGCCAGCCAGCCGCCCATGTTTACCAGATGATCTTTCTTCGCGCTCATCCATGCGCCATCCGTGTATGAGCAGAATTCTTTCAGGATGTCAGCTATTAATTTGTTGCTGTATCCTTCCTCCCGTTCCTGAATGAAAAAGCAGTTTTCTACCATGCGTGTGGCGTCAAGATAAAGCAGGAGCCCGTAACGATCGCAAAGCTTCCTCAATGCCTTTACATTCGCCATGCTCACGGGCTGACCGCCAGCCATGTTAACAGTGCCGGCCAGACTTACATAGGCGATCTTATCAGCGCCTTCCTTCTTAATAAGGGTTTCAAGTTTTTCCAGGTCTATGTTTCCTTTGAACGGATGAAGGTTGTTTGGATCATGCGCCTCGTCAATAATGACATCCATGAAAATTCCACCGGCAAGTTCCTGGTGCAGGCGGGTAGTGGTAAAGTACATGTTGCCCGGAACATATTGGCCCTTTTTTATGACTGTCTGGCTTATCAAATGTTCGGCCCCGCGCCCCTGATGTGTGGGGATAAGATACTTATAGCCGTAATACTTTCGGACATTTTCCTCGAGATGGTAATAATTGCGACTGCCGGCATAGGCTTCATCGCCCATCATCATCCCTGCCCACTGCCTGTCGCTCATTGCGCTTGTTCCGCTGTCAGTCAGCAGATCAATGTAAACGTATTCGGAAGGAATGAGAAAAGTGTTATATCCGGCCTCTTGAAGTTTTTCAGATCGTTCTTCCCGGGTACACAGATGTATAGGTTCGACCATCTTGATTTTCCATGGTTCCGCCCAGCTTCGTCGTCCCACTTGTTGCCCCATAGTCGCGTATGGTTTACCTGTGTTCATTATTATTCCTTTCCCGTGTTGCAATTTTTCAGGCATTACTTTTTTTCGGAAGGCTTGTTCATTACAATGTTCTGGTGTTCTATTGATTCCTCATGAATAGCCGAAAGCAGTTTGGACATGAATTCCGAGCTCAATCCCTGTGTCATTCCATACGAGCTGAGTTCCTGGGCGATTTGTTCCCAGCGTGATGGCTGTAATATGGCAACATTGCTTTTCTTTTTTATAAGTCCCATTTCTTCGGAAATCCGCATGCGCCGCGCGAGTCGGCCAACTATTTCCTTGTCCAGGACATCAACTTGAGCACGCATTTCGTCCAGCGTGCAGTGATATGCCCGGTCCGCAGAATCTGGGGCCCGCAGTATCAGCTTCTTCAATATGGCGGATAAATCATCAGGCGTGATCTGCTGTTTGGAATCCGTCAGGGCAGATTCCGGAGATATATGAGACTCAATCATCAATCCGTCAAACTGCAGATCCATTGATTCCTGCGAGAGGGAATAAACCATGTTTTTGTTGCCCGCAATGTGGCTTGGATCCGTCAAGACTGTCAAATCCGGCATTCTTGTCTTGAGATCAATGGCTATTTGCCAGTGCGGCGGATTTCTGTAAACAGTGTCGCCATGAACCGAAAATCCGCGATGAATAGCGCCCAGCCTGGAAATTCCGGCCCGGTTAAGACGCTCCAGTGCGCCCACCCAGAGATCAATGTCTGGGCTGACCGGATTCTTGACCAGAACGGTTATGTCGAGTCCCTTCAATGCCTCGGAAATTTCCTGCACCGCAAATGGGTTGACGGTTGTCCGTGCGCCGATCCACAGTATATCAACACCGGCTTCAACTGCTTGTTGTACATGTTTGCTGTTGGCGACCTCGGTGGCGATAAGCATGCCGGTTTCATTTTTTACCCGCCCGAGCCATGCAAGCCCTGGCGTGCCGACACCTTCAAAAGAATCAGGACGAGTTCTAGGTTTCCATATTCCGGCCCGGAATATCTTAATACCATGCTTTGCCAATGTGTGAGCAGTCTGCAGTGTTTGCTCTTCGGACTCAGCACTGCATGGTCCCGCAATGACTATTGGACGCTTTATATCGTTAAAACATGATTTATGATTCATGATCCTGTACCAATTTATGTCCGGTCAAATTATCACACTATGCTGAATTTGCACTATATTTTCCTGGATTGAAATATATTTATCCAATAGATTTTTACGCACATGCTTTAGATGCAACAGTTCAATTTCCGGGAAATGAAAAGATAAATTGATCACATGCGAAAAGAATCAAAATCAAAACGTATCGGATTAGATGCTGTTGGGCATCCTTTGATGAATACGGCTGGATTATGGTCGGTCCGGGGTGGGGCGCCCATAGAGCGTCACGCGTTTCCGGTGTATGAGGTTAACTATGTACATAGCGGCAATTTAATATGGGTTTTAGATGGCGAAAAGGAAATCAGCGTTCATGGCGGCAACGTGCTGATTCTTCAGCCGAACACGTTGCTGACGCCGGCATAATTGTGGTAAATAGCGCCACCCGCGTAGTCGTTGGCGGAGGTGGTGTTATTTGTGAAAATGCAATTGTAAATCTGCAGGCTTCCTGCCGTGCAGTACAATCCTCCGCCGCTGGCGCCGGATATTTACCACCCAGCCTGCGGCTTCAGGCGTTGCAGGCTGGGTGGTAAATATCTCTCTTCTATGTTCGCACGCACTTGTCATGGCTAATCCGCAATGGGCAGTTTCAGGAATACGAACGCCGCTTGCGATAGGTGGTCGGCGTCATGCCGGTGTATTTCCGGAAAACACGACAGAAATAACAGACATCTCCCATCCCTGTCTGCTGGGCAATTTCCTTGATGGCCGCACTGGAGAACCACAATAGCGTCTGCGCTTTCTCGATCCGCTTCTGAAGGATATAGGCACGCGGCGACATCCCGAATCGTTCGGCAAAAAGATTGGAAAAGTAGTTTGGGTGCAGGGAGACCAGGCGCGCCAGTTTCTCCAGCGGGATTTTCTCCGCCAGGTGTTCCTGAACATGACGAAGCACGGTTTCAAAACGATGCAGGTTCTGAAGGCGTTCCTCCCAGCCCAGCCTGGGGTTTCCCAGGAAACCCGTCAGGATCCAGCGCAGGGTGGCCTGCTGTTCCAGCGCCACCCGTGCAGTCGGCGAGGCAATGACCAGCGTTTTCATCTGCTGGAGAGCCTGCTTCCGGTTCGTCCCTTTCTGCTCGATCTGCCACTCCATGACATCGAACAACGACAATCCGCCCGGCAACTCTGCTGTGAAATGAATCCAATACTGCTCCAACCCCGGGGATGGAATATGCCGGATCGGAACGTGCGCCGGAAACAGATAAAAAGAACCCGGCCCAAGCGTCTGCATCCGGCCCTCCAGCAGAAGCCGGCCTCTCCCTGCCGCAAACCAATACAGCCGCGAAAAAGGATCCCTGTGCGCCATGGCATCATGCCACGGCGGATCCTCGACCGTATGCCGCGTATAGCCCCGTTCCAGGATCCGTATCTGCAGGTTGGCCATCAGTTGATCCATGTCCATGTCCTCATCTATAGCATCCACCTGTGAAAAGTCCAATTCTTTCTTTGTTGGGTCCATAGACAAGTTTTCCCGCTTCTGGTATGAATACAGGCATTGTTTTCAACCCACAGTGAGGAAAGTATATGAGCAAGACAGCGAAAAGCCACAGCGCAACCGGCGCGGATACGAAATGGTTCACCAACGATCGATTCGGCATGTTCATTCACTGGGGCCTCTATGCCCAGGGCGCCCGCCATGAATGGCTGAAGCACGCAGAGAAGATCCCCAACGAGGTCTATGACGCAAAGTACTTCAAGCGCTTCGACCCCGATCTGTATGATCCCACCATTTGGGCCAGGGCAGCCAGCAACGCGGGAATGAAATATTTCGTGATTACAACCAAGCACCATGAAGGATTCTGCCTGTGGGATTCCAAGCTGACCGATTACAAAGCGCCCAACACGTCGGCTAAGCGCGATCTGCTCCGCCCGATGGTAGATGCGTTTCGGGCCGAGAACATGCGTGTCGGGCTGTATCACTCCCTGATCGACTGGCATCACCCCCACTACATTCTGGATACGGTTTTCGGGCCCTATCGCGAGCATCCGGACCGCGTAAAAATGAACAAGGGGCGCAACCAGGCGAAATACGCGGAATATCTGCACGGACAGGTAAGAGAACTTCTCACGAACTACGGCAAGATCGATGTTCTCTGGTTTGACTTCAGCTATCCCAGACCGGACGGCAGCGGCAAGGGGCGCAAAGACTGGCAAAGTGAGAAGCTGTACAAGCTGGTCCGGAAACTCCAGCCCAAGGTGATCCTGGACGATCGCCTGGATATGGATTACGGATGGGACTTCAAGACGCCGGAACAAGTTCAACCGCGCGAATGGGTCAAGGTGAACGGCAAACCCGTCGTCTGGGAAGCCTGCCAGACTTTCTCAGGCTCCTGGGGCTATCATCGGGATGAGTCGTCATGGAGAAGCACGGATGAATTGATCCGCACGCTTATTGACTGCGTCAGCAAGGGCGGCAATTTACTGCTCAACGTGGGGCCGACAGGCCGTGGCGAATTTGACGAACGCGCACTCGCCCGCCTGCAGGGAATCGGCGACTGGATGCGACAGCACAGCCGGTCAATCTATGGATGCACACAGGCGCCGGCGGAATTCAAATGCCCGCAGGACTGCCGGCTCACCTACAATCCCGACAAGAAGCGGCTCTATGTCCATGTCCTGGCGTGGCCCTTCAAGGAACTGCATCTCGACGGCATGGCCGGCAAGTTCCAGTATGCGCAACTGCTCAACGATGCTTCCGAGATCTCGTTTACCCGGTCGGAATGGATGGCAGGTCAGGCGCCGGCCGGCAAAGACTGTGCCACCCTGAATCTGCCAAGCCAGAAGCCCAACGTGGCAGTCCCGGTCATTGAGCTGTTCTTGGAGTAAGGAGATAAGTCATGAAAGTTGTAGCCATTACAGGAAAACAGGCATGTGAAATCGTGGATCGCGCTGATCCGCGAATCAAGGGTGACTTCGTAAAGGTGGCGATTCGCTGGGTCACGAAGCGGCGGGCGAAGTGGTCGAAATCGCACAGCCGGGCCAGGTCGCCGTAGGCGACCGCGTGATCGTCATGCCGCTTTACGGTTGCGGAAAATGCCGCCTCTGCCTTTCCGGCGAGCATATCCACTGCGAACACGCTGTCGATCCCTGTCAGTTCTGCGGGTCGGAAACCGGCCGTGCCACGTATGCGCAGTTCTGCATCAAGCAGGACTGGCTCCTGGTCCCGATTCCAGCGGACATTTCCTATGATCATGCCAGCATGGCCTGCTGTGGGCTGGGTCCCACCTTCAACGCCATGCAGCAGATGGCGGTGAATGCGTTAGACACGGTGCTGGTCAGCGGCCTGGGCGCCGTGGGCCTGGGCGCGGTGGTAAACGCCCGATGCCGCGGGGCTCGCGTGATCGCCCTGGAAAGCAACGAGTATCGGGCCTCGCTGGCCATGAAACTGGGCGTGGAAGCCGTCGTCGATCCCCGGGACGAACATCGGCTGGAACGAATTCTGGAACTGACGGGCGGGTGCGGCGCCGACAAGTCCGTGGAAACCAGTAGCGCTGATACGGCGCCGGCTTTCCTGATCCAGGCCACACGGCGAAAGGGACAGATATCTTCGGTCGGCTGGGGCGGCCCCATGATGGCGTGGGACATCGTCGGCAAGGGCCTGACAATTCATGGAGCCTGGCACTGGAACCACTTCCGCGACACCCAGGCGATGCTCCAGACCATCCGTCAGTCGCGCGCCATGCTGGACCAGGTTATCACCCACACCTTTCCCATGCGCGAAGTGAAGAAGGCATGGGAATTGCAAATGACCGGCGCCTGCGGGAAAATCATTCTTCATCCCTGGGACTGACAAAAGGAGAACCAACAATGAAACACAAAACCTACAAGGCCGCCGTGATCGGCTGCGGCTGGCGCGGCCGCGGCCACATCCAGGCCTACCAACTGATCGACAACGCCGAATGCGTTGCCTGCTGTGACCTTTTGCCCGCCAAGCGGGAAGCGTTGGCCGGGGAATTCGGAATCAAAGCCTACGGCGATGCAGAGGAAATGATTCGCGCCGAGAAGCCGGATATTGTCCACGTGGTGACCTTCCCCAATTACCGGGTCGAACCGTTGACGCTGGTCTCCCGGATGGGCGTGCCGCTATGCACGGTCGAGAAACCCGTTGCCACCGGTGTGCCGGATTGGCAAAAGCTCCGCGAACTGGAGGCCTCCTCGCGAACCAGGTTTGCCGTGTGCCATCAGACGCGCTGGAACCCCCACCTGGAGGCGTGTCGGCAGGCGACCGCCGAGAACAAGATGGGACAGCCGCTCTTGGCGCATCTGTCGGCCGCGCTGAACATCACCAATCAGGGAACGCACACCTTGAACTACGGCTTGAGTCTCCTGGGCGACCCGGATGTCACGGAAGTCTTTGGGAACGCATGCGGATGGGATACCCACGACAAAGGCCATCCCGCACCGGAGACCACCGTCGCGCAACTGACGCTTGCCAATGGCATCAAGGCCCTCTGGACCAGCGGCCCGGTGAGCCCGCGTTGCGGGAACCCGGCCACCATCCACGAACATGTCCGGGTCGGCGCGCATTTCGAAAACGGCCGCGTCGAGTGGCAGCAGTTCGGCGCGTGGGAGATCGTCAGCGGCGCCCGGAAGGAAAGCGGATGGTGTTTCACCACCGAGAAAGCTTTCGGGGAAAACTGGACCTGGGAACAGGCGGAGTTCCACAAGGCCATGTTTGCCTGGCTGGAAGACGACGCCAAGCCGGCCGGGACGCTCCTTGAAAACGCGACCTTATCTCACAGCTAGCGAATCATGATAATTACACCGCCGAGAATAAGTGTACCGGAGGCTTCCGGCGTATTGCCGTACGCGCCAAGATTAACGCGCAAACCGTTAGGACGCAGCTCAAGCGAGCCAGCCGGTAATTGCCGGGGCCAGACAAAAAGAAACTATCTGCCTGCATCGGATACGCATATTTACCTTTTTTATGTCCGGTTCAATTTGTTTTTTACCAATATAACTATAACACAATTCAGATAATTTACGTCCATAATAGTTTATTGAACTATTACAAACACAAGCATACCGCCGTCTGCAATACGGAAATGCCATGAAGCTGGCATAAATACGCTTGCTTTCGGCTGATGTATAGATAGGATTATTATATGAAATTTCACAAGAAAACAAGGCTGTCACCATCCTCGCCCGGACCACTGGCGACACATCACGATTATGGAACACGGCTCAATCTGGAAGCTGTTGCCAATCCGCTGATGGGCAGGGCCGGAATATGGAACATCAGCAAGGCATTTCCCGAAACCCGCGCCTCCAGCGGCCCGCTTTACGAGATATCCTACGTGTATGATGGAGTCATAGACATGGAGCTTGACGACGGCACGCGATTGAGCGCGCATGGCGGCGATATTTACATTCTGCAACCAGGCACATTCCACCGGTGCACCTTTGACGTGATAATGCCATGCACATACCTTATCGCGTGCATATGGCCGGATCCGCCGTGGCCATGCCCCCTTTTCACATCCAAGGAAGAAATGGCAAAATGCCTGAACGTGATCAAGAGCGCGGGCAACTGTGTCGTCAGCGCCTGCCCTGATCTGCATACTGTCTTTCAGTCTCTATGGACCGCATCCAGCCGTTATGCGGATGCGCGGGGATCCGATCTTGATGCCATATTAACTCGCAGTCTTCTGTTTGAAACATTCACGCACATACTGCGTTCTTTATCAGCCCGGGAAAGAACTCCTGAATATGAAGCCGTGGAACGCGCCAAACGTTTTATCGAGCGGCATCTGACGGATCGCATCTCTAAAGTCCGGATCGCGCGCGCGTCAGGATTAAGCGCGGTGCACCTTTATAAGCTCTTTCACAAGCAGACGGGAGTAACTCCAGCCAAATATCGCATGCGGCTTCGCCTCAACAAATCCATGGAAAAACTGCTCAAATCTTCTGAACCCATAACCAACATCGCCTTGGAATTTGCATTCGCCAGCAGTCAGCATTTCGCCCAGTGTTTCAAGAATCATTTCGGCATGACTCCGTCG